>JAOACK010000007.1 GCA_026417875.1 Thermodesulfovibrionales bacterium
CAGTATAATGGATACAGATCCCCAGAAAGAAGGAAAGGAGCCCCTCCCTGTAAAGGCTTTAAGGAAGGAAGCAGAAAGGGTTGCAGTGATTATAGAAAAACTTCTGAATAAAATCATATACCTAATCAGAGAGCAGGAAAAGGCTAATTATGTGCTCTTAAGGGGCATATCTATGGTCCCGGATATCCCTGACTTTCAAGAAACCTATGGTCTAAAAGCCATCTGCATTGCAACCTATCCCATGTACAGGGGGCTTGCCAGACTTATCGGAATGGATGTACTCGAGATAAAGGGTGATATTCCTGAAGAGCTCGAGGCATTGAAGGCTCATTATGATAAATATGATTTCTTCTTTATACATATTAAAAAGATTGATTCCTATGGTGAGGATGGTAATTTTGATGGTAAGGTAAAGAAGATTGAAGAGTTTGATAAAGCCCTGCCCGAGATTCTGGCTTTAAAACCTGATGTACTTGTCATAACAGGTGACCATTCAACACCCAGTCTATTAAAATCCCATAGCTGGCATCCGGTACCTTTGCTTCTCAGTTCTCCCTTTGTTCTTGGCGGTTTGAGTTCTGCCTTTACAGAGAGGGAGTGTGCAAAGGGAGAGCTCGGTATATTTCAAACGGTAAATCTCATGCCTCTTATACTTGCCAACAGCCTCAGACTGAAAAAATTCGGTGCATGATAGACACCCATTGTCATCTCGAGCTCAAAGATTTTGACAGGGATAGAGCCTCTGTTATTGAGAGGGCAAAGAGTTCAGGTGTCGATATAATTATCACTGTAGCAACAGATTTAGAAGATGCCCAAAAGGCAATGAAGATTTCAGAGGAATTTTCCGGAATATATTTTTCTGCAGGTATCCATCCACATGAGGCAAAGGATTTTAATGATGAGACATGGAAGGAACTACTTGATATACTAAAACATCCAAAGGCAGTTGCAGTGGGCGAGACCGGTCTTGATTATTACAGAGACAGGTCTCCAAGAGATATACAGAGGGATGTCTTCAGGAGGCATATAGAACTGAGCCTTAACCTTGACCTTCCTTTAATAATTCACTCAAGGGATGCAGCTGAAGATACAGTAAAGATCATAGAGGAATTTGATATAAAAAGGGCAGTTCTTCACTGTTTTTCGGGTAGTCAAGAGATGGCAAGGTGGGCAGTAAAAAGAGGACTTTATATATCCATAGCAGGTCCTGTTACCTTTGAAAACTCAAAAAAACTGCCCGAGATTGTGAAGGAAATACCGGATGAATTCATCCTTATAGAAACAGATGCACCCTATCTTGCACCTGTACCTGAGCGGGGCAAAAGAAATGAGCCGGCCTTTTTAGTTCATACAGCAAGAAAGATTGCTGAGTTAAGGGGTGTGAGTCTTGAGGATATAGACAGGATTACAACCCTTAATGCAAAGAGATTATTCAAGATAGAGCCTCTTCCTGAGCCGACTATTGCCTACAAGATAAGAGATAAGCTCTATCTTAATATTACAAACAGGTGTTCCAATGTCTGTACCTTCTGCGTGAGATTCCATACTGACTATGTGAAAGGACATAACCTGAGATTAACAGAAGAACCCACTCCAGAGGAACTTATAGAACGGATTGGTGATCCGGCAAAATTTAAAGAAATAGTCTTCTGTGGATATGGTGAACCGACATTGAGACTGGATGTTATAAAGAAGGTTTCAGCCTGGATAAAAGAGAGGGGTGGCAGGGTCAGGATAAATACTAACGGGCACGGTAATTTAATTAATAAAAGAAATATACTTCCAGAACTCGAGGGTCTTGTGGATTCCCTCTCCATAAGCCTTAATTCTCCTGATGAGGAGACCTACAATAAAATATGCAGACCTAAGATTAAAGGAGCCTTTAGGGCTGTTTTAGATTTCATAAGAGAGGCAAAAAAACATATCCCGGTCGTTACAGTTACTGTAGTTGAGATGGATGGTGTTGATATTGAGGCCTGCAGAAGGCTTGCTCAGGAACTGGGCGTTAATCTTAAAATAAGGAAGCTTGGTGTTGTTGGCTGAACCACCTGAGGAAGGCCCTAACAACCTCAGGGTCAAATTGTGATCCTTCCGCTTTTTCAATCTCTGAGGCAGCCTGTTCAAAGGAAAGCCTTTTTCTGTAGGGTCTGTCAGTAGTCATTGCATCAAAGGCATCAGCAACAGCAATAATCCTTGCTATAAGGGGTATTGTTTCACCTTTTAGTCCATAAAATCCTTTTCCATCCCATCTTTCATGATGATATTTTATCTCCCTGATTATATCACCACAGGGTTTAAGTGAAAGTAGTATCTCTTCTGCCTTCATTGTATGACCTTTTATGATCACACTTTCGTCCTCATCAAGTTTTCCGGGTTTGTTAAGGATATAGTCAGGTACTCCAATCTTTCCTATATCATGAAGAAGGGAGGCAATCTTTAATCTTTCGAGCTCCTTTCTTGATAAATTGAGTTCCCTTCCTATTGCCATTGCATAATGAACTACCCTTTCTGTATGACCTGCTGTCCATGGTGATGATGCCTCGAGGGCTTTTATGAGACAGTTTATGCTTCCAGTGAGAAGCTCTTCTAATTCAGAAGATATAATGGTATTTTCAATAAAAAGTCCTGCATGAGAGGCAAGGGTATTCATGAGTTTTATCTCATTAGCAAAAAATTCCTTTGAAGGTTTCTGAATAATAATGAGGGCACCTATATCTGACTTTTTACCGATTAAAGGGCTTATAAGCATTGATACTTCCTGCTTCTGGCCGTCTGAGATTTTACAGAATGCCCTCGTCTTTTTATCCCTGAGTGCTTTTTCAATAAGATTTTTTTCTTTCATTATCTCCTCAAGATCAATATCTCCTCTCCATGCCTTTATATAGAGATTTTTATCCATGTCAAAAAAAAGTATTACAGAGTTTTTATACCCGAAGATTCGTTCCGCAAGACTCAGGACCTTCTCTGCAATCTCATTGACATCGAGACCGATCAGTTCAGAGGTAATTTTGTAAAGGAGGGATAATTCCTCATAGGACTCTGATAGTTCCTTTACTGTGAGCTCAAGATCTTTTCTTAATGAACTAAGCTCTTCCAATTCTTTCAATGACGAGCTCAAGGAGTTCTCTGGGGCTGAAGGGTTTCGTTATATATCTTTCAGCCCCATACTTTATACCTGCAAGCTCGTCATCCTCCTGTCCTTTAGCGGTAAGCATAAATACGGGTATATCCTTCAGTTCTGGTTCTGATTTTATTGCTTTTAATATATCAAGGCCGCTTACCCTGGGCATCATCCAGTCCAGGATTATTAAATTGGGTTTTTCCTTTTTTATCGCATCAATGGCAAGGGAGCTATCCCTAATTGAGATTACCTGAAAGTTATCTTTGAATTTGTCCTCAATCATCATCGATATAAAAGGCTCATCATCAATGATCATTACCTTTTTCTTCATCCTTTTACCTCTACCTGAAAGGGCAGGCTTATATGTATTGATGTGCCCTTTTCCGGCTGGCTTTCTATGGAAAGAATTCCTCCATGGAGTTTAACTATCTCTTTAACAAGGCTGAGTCCAAGGCCTGTTCCTTTTGTCCTTTCTCCATGTTTACCCCTGTAAAATTTCTCACCAAGATGCGGTATATCTTCCTCAGCAATTCCCCAGCCTGTATCCCTTACATTTATCTCAAGCATATCCTTTACTCTCCTCAGGAGTACAGATACTCTTACACCACTATCCGAATAGGTAAGAGAGTTGTCAATAAGATTTCTCAGCATCTGTTCAATCTTGGCCTCATCTCCTCTGAAACCTGAAAGATCACCCTCTACCCTTATTGCTATAAGGGCGGATTTTTTTTCTATTATATCAGAAAAGGCTTCTTTAATGGATTCTATGATTTTCTTAAAATCAACCGGTCCTATTTTAAAAAACTCTTTTTTTTCAAGTCTTGAGATGTCAAGGAGTTCTGATATCATCTTTGATAATCTAAGGCCCTCTTTATACATTATATTCAGGTATTCCCTTGCTCTTTCTCCTGAGACATCTCCATTGAGGATCATTTCTGACATTCCTATAATGGCCGTAAGAGGAGTTCTGAATTCATGTGATACAGACCTAATTATCTCGGTCTTGATTCTGTCAAGTTCTTTCTGTCCTGTCACATCCCTGAAAACCTGAACGGCACCTGTTATATTCCCGGTAACGGGTTCTCTGAGCGGCAGGCAGCTGATCTGGAGAATAAATCTTCTTCCCTTTGGATTAATATATTCCATTTCAGTGGAGGAAGCACTTCCCTGAAGGGCAAGGTTTAGAGGACATTCTTCTGTTCCGCATAGCGGCTTTTCTGTTCCGTGGAGCATAAGGTCTCTACATTTTTTCCCGATGGTTCTCTCCCTTCTCAGACCGAAGATCTCCTCAGACGCCCTGTTCATGGATGTTATATATCCTTCAGTATCAACAGTGTATACTCCATCTTCAATACTGTCAAGTATGGTTGTTGAGAGTGCCTCCTGCCTTAGCAGAATTTCATAAGATTCTGACCTTTCTATAGATAAGCCAAGGACAGTTGAGAAGATCTTCAGAAAGTGTATCTCTTCTTCTTGAAAATCCCGTGGTGTTTTCGAAAAAAGGCTCAGAGCTCCAATTGTCCTTTCACCGGAGGATAATGGTATGGTGAGATAGGAAATAAAATTGTTTCTGAATATATCATGATAATAAAATCTTGGCTCCAATTTTATATCCTTTACCTGCACTATGACACCTTCCTTTATGGAAAGGGCCTCCTGGGAACTTACATTTTCGTTATAAAGCAATAGTGGTTCATCTATGCCCTTTATACGGGGTATGAGTTTTCTCAGAATGAAATTTCCAGACTGGTCTTTACGTATAAGGCCAATTCCATCTGTATTCAGCCTCTCCTTTATAAAAATAAGCGAGTTTTCCATTAATTCCTCAAGCCCCCTGGTACCGGAGAGTATGTCCACCATGATAGAAAGATCTTCTAGTTCCTTCTGCCTTTTATCCCTGAGTGTTCTGTAGAGATTCTGCGATTTTTCGTAGAGAAATATATTCTCAAAGGCAAGGCCTATTAACTCTCCTATTGACCTCAGGATATCCTCATCTTCCATGCTCCACTTATAGGGTCTGAATGTGAATAGACAGAAGACACCAAGAATTCTCTCCTTACCCTTTAAGGGAATACAGCAGTATCCTTTTATACCAGCATGTCTCAGTATTGATCTTTCAAGTCTGGGATCCATAGATACATCATTGGTGCATACAATAGTGCCTGATTGGGCAACCCTGCCGGGAATGTCAATTCCCAGAGGAACGCGGCCTGCCTGTCTTATAAATTCCTCTGATATGCCTGAATGGTAGCGACAGACAAGAGTTTCCCTGTCAAGTATAAATATACCTCCACCGTCCATCCCGAAGGTCTCTTTGAGTTTTTCAATTACTGAGTTGAATATCTCCTCTGCCTTAAGAGACCTTGAAAGAATTGCTGAGACCTCATTCAGAAGACCAAGTTCTCTGTTCTTCTTTCTAAGCTCCTCCTCTATAGATTTTTTCTCTGTTATATCTCTCATGAATTCTATTACATTGTCCACTCTTTCATCTTTTCCTTTTAATGGATAGGCTATAATTTCATAGGTGCGGTTTTTGCCTGTTAGGTCCTTATGTTCATGCTCTGTAACAAAGGGCATACCTGTATTGAAAACCATTCTTACAGGGCATCGCAATTCTCTATTCTCACTACAGGGTCTTTCAAGAAGATGGGAAATGGAATAACAAAATTTCCCTTCAGGATTCATGCCTATTCTTTTTCTCACAGCATCATTTGCCTTTATTACACTGAAATCCCTGTCTATTACTAGAAGCTCATCCTGGATGCTGTTCATTATTGTCTCAAGATAATCCCTTGAGAGCCTTATCTCCTCCCTCAAGGCAAGGCCCTCTCTGAAGTCCTTCAGGGTAAGGATTGTATATTCAGTTCCGTTAAATTTCATAGATGTTGCCGTAAAGAGCAGGGGTATGGTATTCCCTTCCTTGGTTATGCCCTTAAGCTCTCCTGTTCTTTCTTCATTATTTTTAAATTCAGGAAAAGTTTTTTGAACTGATACACCAAGTATCTCATCTCTTTCATATCCGAAAAGCCTGGTAAAGGCTGGATTGATATCTATAATTTTGCCGTCCTGGTCAATGACAATGAGCGGGTCTGTCATCCTCTCAATGTAGAATTCCTTTTTTTTAAGCTCCTCTGTTGTCTCCTTCAGTCCCCTTGTCATTATGTTGAATGTCTTTATAAGTTCACCAAATTCATCAGAAGCTCTATAGGGTATTTCAAAATCAAACTTACCTTCTCTGACTCTGAAAGCTGCCTTTTTCAGCATACTTAAGGGTCTTGTAATCTTTCTTGAAAGAAACAGAGAGAGGATAAAGGAAAGTATAAGACTGTAAAAGGCTATTACAAAAATTCTCTCTATTAAGGAGCTCTGGATTTCTCTACTGTAATGACCGATCATAAATACAATGGGTATAACTGTGAGGGCAACCACAGAAAAGAGAATGAGAAAAATTATATAGATTATCTTAAGTTTATACATAATAAAGGCAGTAGATATGAACCAGTAGGCTTATTAGGACCCATGAAATAAAAACAGCATATAAAGGCTTTGGTCCTATGTCAGCAATAGAATCAAAATCCACACTCAGACCTATTGCAGATAGGGTTACTGTAAGAAAAAATATGCTTAATGGTTCAAAAAGCTTCTTTAAGCCTGGTGCCAGGGTGTTGACTGTTATAACCATGGTAAAAAAACCTGCTACAAGGATTATCCTCAAAAATCTGGGAAAGGAGATAATGCTCTCTTCTCTTTTGTCCTTTGAGATAAGGCCAAACCATAGTATGAGAATCATTAAAAGAGAGACCCTAAGGGTTTTATAATGAATAGCTTTATTGAGTATTGCTTCGCCCGTTATATTCCCTACAACCTTTACTTGACCGAGCATCGGCAGTGTTGTGCCTGTAAAAAGGGCAAATCCATCATTGCTCATACCAGAAACAACATTCAAAAGCGGATATACAATCAGTCCTATAAGGCCTACTACCATAACTGATATAATAGAAAGTGAAGTTTCTTCTTTTTTTGTACCAACAAGAGGAGAGATAATAGTAATTGTTACAGTTCCACATACAGCAAGACCCGAGGAGAGAAGAAGGGAAAAGGCTTTATTGATACCAAGAAGACGACCGATAAAAAAGGTGAACATAAAGGTCAAGATGAATATAACCGGAACCGCTAACATATGAGATATATTTTCTTGATGAAGGACGAGCTGTGTTCCATAGAGTATTATCCCTGCCGGAAGGAAGTATTTAATGCAGACATTAATGCCTGTCTGAAGAGAGGACTTTTTTTCAACAAAATTTCCGACAAGCATTCCAATGATAATTGATAAAACCAGACTATCAAGACTGGGGTGTATGGACGATATCCACAGTGAGATAAGACCTATAACAAATGATAGAAGAATACCCATCATAGATATGCTATCCTTTTTATAAATTTTTAAATTCAGCTAACCAACACGTTTTAACTCAATCTCCAAACTTATTGATTGCCAGGCTCTCTATGTCTTGTTCCCCTATTTCTCCTTCGGAGCCATCAGAGAGTCTTTTCCACCTGAGACGGGACCGTTTCAATTCATCCTCACCGATTATTATGACATATTCTGACTTCAATCTGTCCGCCCTCCTCAGCTGACTTTTTAAAGAAGAACCTGTACCAAGCTCAACCCAGAGGCCTTTTTCTCTCAATCTTTCAGCAATCTTAAAACATACCCTTTCTGCCTCATCTCCGAGGAAGGCAAGAAAAAAATGAGGTCCTTTTTCCTTTATCTCCTCTCTTTCTTTAAGAAGACTCACCAGCCTCTCCATGCCTATTGCAAAACCAGTGGCGGGTGTTGGCGGGCCACCAAATTCCTCAACAAGATTATCATATCTTCCACCAGCTGCTATAGCGTTCTGGGCTCCGAGGGATTCACTCTTCACCTCAAAAATTGTCCTGGTGTAATAATCAAGACCTCTTACAAGGTCCGGTTTGACTGTATAAAGGATACCCATATACTCTAGATAGGACCTGAGTTTATCAAAGTGGCTCAGACAGTCTTTACAGAGAAAATCAAGAATGGAAGGAGCGTCCCCTCTCTCTTTTATACAGCCCGGAACTTTACAGTCAAGAAGCCTTAAGGGATTTTTTTCAAACCTTCTCTGGCAGTCAGTACAGAATGCCTTTATCCTTCCTGAAAAGAATTCTATAAGTTTTTCTCTATAGCGAGGTCTACACTGAGAACAGCCCAGTGAATTGAGCTCGATTGTTAGGTCCTGAAAACCGAGCTTATTTAAAATGCTTCTTAAAAGGAGCATGACCTCTGCATCCATCCTGGGTTCTGCTATTCCAAAGGCCTCAACGCCTATCTGGTGAAACTGCCTGAACCTTCCTGCCTGTGGTCTTTCATATCTGAACATCGGACCTGTATAGTAAAATTTCTGGGGAACGGGCAGATTATAAAGACCGTTTTCTATATAAGCCCTCACTGCACCCGCTGTGCCTTCAGGTCTCAGGGTTATTGATCTGCCAGCTTTATCATTGAAGGTATACATCTCCTTTTCTACGATATCTGTCGTGGTTCCTATACTTCTCCGGAAAAGTTCTGTATATTCTATTATCGGCAGCCTTATCTCCTTGAAACCATATAACCTGAAAAACTCCTGAGATACCTCTTCAATCTTCTGATAAAGATAGACCTCTGGTGCATATATATCATGGACACCCTTAACCCTGCTAAACCTCATCAGTTCTGCCTTCCTCGCGTTCTCTGTCAAATTCCAGCATCCTCATGTGGCTCTCAAGAAGTCTTCTCAATTCTTCCTTTATGTGCCGTCTTATGCCCTTCAGATCCATTATATCCTCATGTATCTTTATAACCTTATCCTGTGCTTCCCTGACCATCTGTTCTGCTTTGAGTTCTGCTTCTTTTATCATAAGCTCAGCCTGCTTTCTGGCATTATTCCTGAATTCTTCGACCATCTGCTGGGCAGTCATCAGGGTTTCCCTGAGAGTAGTCTCCATATCCCTGTATTCCTTTAACTGGCTTTCAAGTCTCTGAATCTGCTCTTTCAGGGAAGCATTTTCCCTGAGCAGATTCTCCATCTCCTCCCTGACTATCTCAAGAAAGGCGTAGACCTCCTCCACATCAAAACCTCTGAATCTGATGGGAAACTGTTTTTGCTGAATATCAAGGGGTGTTATTCGCAATTTTTACCTCCTTAAGAAATGATAGTTTAAAAACACCTTTTTATTTCAATTTATGTCCCAGCTCAATAAGTGTTACTATAAAAAACTTTTTGATAAAGTAAATTCCCAGAATGACAATCATGGGAGAGAGGTCCACAGGTCCAAGCCTGAAACCGAGTATCCTTCTTACAGGTCTTAATACAGGTTCTGTGAGTCCGTAAAGGATTCTCACCAGAGGATTATAGGGATCCGGGTTTACCCAGCTCACAAGTGCTGCAATTATTATTATCCACATGTAGATAGTGAGAACTATATCAAGTATATCAGCAATAGCAATCAAAAGATTTCCTAAAACAAACATAAAAACCTCCCTCAGATTTATCACATCAATTATATCACACCTGATTGTAGCTATAAAGTGAAGTAATCAGAGGATTATATTTTATCTTTAATTAAAAAAATCAACCATCCTGTAATTTAAAAAGTAATGAGATTTTTACTGAGCTGAGGCGAGTTCCTCAGCCCTCTTTTTTGCTGCTAAGATCATCTCTGCTATAAGACCTTTAAAGTCCCTGCTGTTAAGAACATTTAGTCCTGCAAGGGTGGTTCCACCTGGTGACGTGACCATTTCCCTTAACTTCTTAGGGCTGAGACCGGTCTCAAGGAGTTTCGAGGTACCGGATATTGTCTGGAGGGTAAGCTCTGTGGCTACATCTTCAGGTAGACCTGCTTTTATGCCCCCTTCTATCATTGCTTCCACAAAATAGGCAATAAAGCCCGGACCGCTACCTGAGAGAGCGGTTACTGCATCCATATATTTTTCAGGAAGACTTATTACCTTGCCCACAGACATTAAGATCTCTTTTACAATGTTCACCTCCGTGCCAGTAAAGCATTCACATAGAGAATACACTGATATTCCCTCTCCGATCAGGGCAGGTGTGTTCGGCATTACTCTTATGATTCTATCGGTCCCTAGCCTTGATCTGATATAGGATATTCTGATGCCTGCGGCAACTGAGACTATAACCTTTTCAGTACTCATGAGGTCTTTTATCTCATCAAGGACAACATCCATATTCTGGGGTTTTACCGCAAGTATTATGATCCTGGATAGTTCTGCAGTCTCTCTGTTTGATGCAGTGGTTTTTATGCTGTAGGTCTCGGAGAGGTATCTTCTTCTTTCCTGCCGTGGTTCAGAGACAATGATATCATTTGGTTTTATTGAACTGCTTCTCAGGATGCCCCTTATGAGGGCCTCTGCCATATTTCCACCGCCTATGAATCCTATCATGATTCATTGAACTTATCACGGAAGTCTCATCTGTGTCAAGTTTAGTGATTCATCCATGTATGATAAAATATGCTATGAACATAATTGTTTTTTTATTTTTAATAATTCTCCTATCCTGTCCTTTTCTTGCTGAAGCCTCATCGAATATGGATAGTACATATAAATCAGGCATGATCGAAGGCCTAAGGTCTCCTGCGGATCGCTCACATACCGGTGTGAATTCAGGACATAAGACCTATAAAGTAAAAAGGGGTGATACCCTTTACAGCATTTCAAAAAAAACTGGTGTGCCACTAAGAGAATTAAAAAGACTTAACAGGATAAATAAGGACATAATAAAAGCGGGTCAGATATTAATTATTGAATATAAAGAAAGATCAGAAAGGGTTCAGATTGAGCCATCAGGACATCCAGATGAAACCTCAGTAAAGGCGGAGTTATATCCTCCTGAAGACTTTTCTAATCATGATCAAGAAAAAACTGAAAGGAGGGAGGGTCTTATTCAATTCGCTCTTTCCTATCTTGATATACCATACAGAATTGGTGGAGCAACTCTGGCTGGAATGGATTGCTCCGGTCTTGTGTGGATTGTATTCAGGAATGCAGGAATAGAGATACCGAGGACTGTGAGGGATTTATTCCTTTACGGTAAAAGTATCAAGAAGGAGGAAATGCTCCCTGGTGATCTTGTCTTTTTCTATATAAGAAGATCATCAGAACCGGATCATGTTGGAATATATATTGGTGAAAATAAATTCATCCATGCATCAAGAATTGCAGGAAGGGTTATAATTGCTGAACTTGATAGTCCATATTATATTAAAAGATTTGCAGGAATAAGGAGATACCTTGAACAGTAAAACATGATTCATAGATAAAAAATGGATAAAAATACAGAAAGAAAACTTAGACAGCTTAATGCCCTTATAAGAATGACATCCTTGATTAACTCTACCCTTGATACCAGGGAGGTAAGAAGGAGGGCAATAGAGGCAGCTGCGGAGCTTGTTGATGCAGAGGCAGGAAGTCTTCTTCTTGTTGATATTGAGAGAGGAGAGCTTTTCTTTGAGGTTGCAACAGGTGAGAAGGCTGATGAGGTTAAGGAGGTAAGACTGAGGATGGGTGAGGGAATAGCCGGATGGGTCGCTGAAAGAGGAGAACCCCTGATTGTTCATGATGCCCAGAATGACCCGAGGTTTTTCAGAGGTGTTGATGAGAAGAGTAAATTTAAAACAAGGGATCTTGTATGCGTACCTGTCAAGACAAAGGAAAGAACCATAGGGGTCCTTGAGGCAATAAATAAAAAGAATGGAAGATTTGATAAGGACGACATGGAGATACTGAAGGCTTTTGCCAATCAGGTGGCAGTAGCTATAGAAAATGCCAATCTCTATAAAGAATTAAAGGAAACCTTTTATGGCACCATAGAGGCACTTGCAGAGACCATTGAAAAGAGAGATCCCTATACAGGTGGACATACAAGGAGAGTTATGCAATACAGCCTTGCCACCGGAAGGGAATTGGGACTATCAGGTAGAGAGCTGGAAAACCTTAAACTTGCAGCCATTCTCCATGATATCGGTAAGATCGGAATCCGTGACAGCATACTTCTCAAAAAAACTAATCTTACAGAGGAAGAGGCAATGGTAATGAATCTTCACCCAAAATACGGTGCCGAAATCCTTGAACACATAAAGCAGCTCAAGGATGTAATCCCTGGAATGAGAGGTCATCACGAAAAGTATGATGGCTCAGGTTATCCTGATGGTCTAAAGGGTGAAGATATACCGCTTTTTGCAAGGATTATTGCTGTTGCTGATGCCTATGATGCCATGACAACTGACAGACCTTACAGAAAGGCCCTATCAAGAGAACAGGCCTTTGAGGAATTAAAAAAATCCAGTGGAAGGCAATTTGATCCCGTAGTTGTTAATGCCTTCATAAAAGCTCTTAGTTGACTACTTATAAGTCCTTCTGATAGACTTTTGCATGTAATTAAGCAAGAGCAATCTTTTCATAATAATCTTCACGGAGGTTGATCTGTGTTTCCTGTTCACAGACCAAGAAGATTGAGAACAAATGAGACGATAAGAAGGATGGTAAGGGAAAACCATCTCAGGCTTGATGACCTTATCTATCCTCTTTTTGTGATTGCTGGGAGAAACATAAAAAATGAGATTTCCTCAATGCCCGGCTGTTATCAGGAATCTGTTGACCTTATTGGAAGGCATGCAAAGGAGATTCATGGCCTGGGCATTCCTGCTGTAATACTTTTCGGTATCCCTGAAGAGAAGGATGAGTATGGGAGCCATGCATACAGAGAAGATGGAGTTGTTCAGCAGGCAATAAAGGCAATAAAGGATAAGGTTCCAGAGCTTTATGTTATCACAGATGTCTGTCTCTGTGAATACACAAGCCACGGACACTGCGGAATAGTGAGAGGTAATGAGATAATCAATGACCAGACACTTGAACTTCTTCAGCTTGAGGCCCTTTCCCATGCCCGTGCAGGTGCTGATATGGTTGCACCATCCGACATGATGGATGGAAGGGTTAAGGCAATCAGGGAGGCTCTTGATAGAGAGGGATTCGGTCATATCCCCATTATGAGCTATGCAGCAAAATATGCCTCTGCTTTTTACGGTCCTTTCAGGGAGGCAGCCCAGTCTGCACCCAGGTTTGGAGACAGGCGTTCCTACCAGATGGATCCTCCAAACAGGCGTGAAGCACTCAGGGAGGTGAGGCTCGATATAGAGGAAGGAGCCGATATAGTAATGGTGAAACCGGCTTTATCCTATCTTGACATTATATCTGATATAAGAAATAATTTTGATCTCCCTGTAGCTGCATACAATGTAAGCGGTGAATACAGCCTTGTAAAGTCAGCCTCACTAAAGGGATGGATTGATGAAAAGAGGATTGTCCTTGAGATCCTCACATCTATAAAGAGGGCAGGTGCTGACCTCATATTAACCTATCATGCAAAGGATGTGGCAAGATGGCTCCAGGAGTAAAAAGAGAGATTCTGAGCTCTTGTACGCTTGAAGAATTCCTTTCTGAAAAATTGAAAAAATATATCAAAGAGATGACCCGTCTTGAACGGTCAAATCTCTACGACACTGTTATGAGTGAGGTGGAGAAGGCACTGATAAAGATAGTTATTGATTCCACAGAGGGTAACCAGCTCCGGGCAGCTAAAACACTGGGTATAAGCAGAAATACTCTCAGAGAAAAACTCAGACAGTACAAACTGGCTGATCTCAATTCAAAAGAACAAAAAGGTAAAACTGTAAAGAGGGTAAGGACACAACGTTAGGATGGCAAGAATAGTATCCATAAATATAAGTGAGAAAAAGGGTACTAAAAAAAGGCCCGTACCTGAGGCAAGGGTGGATGCGAATTTCGGACTCCTTGGAGATGCACATGCCAGCCCTTTATGGCACAGGCAGATTAGCCTTCTGGGAATTGAAAGCATTGAGAAGATGCGTAAAAAAGGTCTTGATGTTAAGCCCGGTGATTTTGCAGAAAACATAACCACGGAAGGAATAGACCTTCTCAGTCTTCCGCTTGGAACTAAACTCAGCATCGGTCAGGTGATTGCTGAGGTAAGTCAGATTGGAAAGGAATGTCACACAAGGTGTGCCATATTCAGACAGGCAGGAGACTGTGTCATGCCAGCGGAAGGTATCTTCGTTAAAGTTCTCAGGGGTGGTATTATAAGGATAGGCGACAGGATAGAGGTTCAAAATGATAAGGATAGGAATACTCACAATGAGTGACAGGGCTTCAAAGGGTGAAAGGATAGACGAGAGCGGTCAGGTTATAAGGGATATGGTAAAGGATATGGGAGAGGTTTTATTATACGAAATAATCCCTGATGAAAAGGAGATTATAAAGAAAAAACTAATGGAATTTTCAGAAAGGGTTGATCTGGTATTGACTACAGGCGGTACAGGCCTTTCACCAAGGGATGTTACACCCGAGGCAACAATTGAGGTAATAGAACGTGAGATACCTGGTATTTCAGAGGCCATGAGGTATGAGGGTCTTAAAAAGACTCCAATGGCAATGCTCTCAAGAGCAGTGGCGGGTGTGAGAGGTAACTGTTTAATAATAAATCTACCCGGAAATCCAAGGGCTGTAAAAGAAAATCTTGAAGTCATTCTTTCGGTAATTCCTCACGCCATAGAAAAGATAAAGGGCGATACATCTGAGTGTGCCTCACTTACCAAGGGGTAAACGGTTATGAAAGATGTTTCCCTTCCTCTTGCCTTTCTTGCAGGAGTGGTGTCCTTTTTGAGTCCCTGTGTGTTGCCACTGATACCCTCTTATATATCCTATATAACAGGTCTATCTTTCAAAGATCTTACAGAGTCTCCAGAAAGGGCGAGGATAAGAAAGGTGACACTTGTTAACTCCCTGGCTTTCGTAGCTGGCTTTACTGTTGTATTTGTCCTTCTTGGAGCCTCTTCAACAACGATTGGAAGATTATTCTTTCAGTACAGGGATGTGCTGAGTGTTGCGGGCGGGATACTCATAATAATATTTGGTCTCTTTGTAGCAGGTATTTTAAATCTCAATTTTCTTATGCGCGAAAGAAGGTTTGAACTTAAGGATAGACCAGCAGGACTGTTCGGTTCATTCTTTATAGGCATGACCTTTGGTGCCGGGTGGACACCGTGCATTGGACCTGTCCTTGGAAGTATCCTTATTTATGCCTCAACAAAGGATTCTGTACTTTATGGAATGGGACTACTCGGGGTATATTCAATAGGTCTAGGACTTCCCTTTGTAATTTCAGCCCTTGCAATAAATATCTTTCTAAGTTATATAAAGAAGATCCAAAGATATATGCGCTATGTAATGCTCTTGAGTGGATTGATACTTATAGCATTTGGAATAATGCTTATTACCGGTTCTCTTGGTTTAATTTCACAGTATATGCCTGATATAGGGATAAAACTCTAAGATGGCATTTCTCAAAACCTTTATTCCCGTATTTGTTGCAATAGACATCTTTGCTGTGCTCGGCGTATTTTTGAGTCTTACTGAAGGGATGTCAAAGGCGCAGAGAAATTCGGTAATAAGAAAATCAGTAATTACAGCTTTCTTCACTGGTATCACTTTTCTCTTCATTGGCAGGGCTATTTTTTCACTCCTTGGAATCACTGTAGATGATTTCAAGATTGCAGGTGGAATTCTTCTCCTCGTGATTGCTGTATCAGAAATAGTAAGACATAAGGAAAGAAGGCAACACTCTCCAGCTGCAGGGGTTGTTCCAATAGGTGTACCATTGATAGTTGGTCCAGCAGTTCTGACAACCCTTCTTATGCTTGTTGAACAATTTGGAATTTTTATGACAGTTTTATCTTTCGTAGTTAATCTCTTTATTGTGTGGCTATGTTTTACCTGGGCTGGCAGTATTGTGAGGTTTCTCGGCAAGGAGGGAATCCTTGCCTTTTCCAAGGTCATGGCACTCCTTCTTGGAGCAATAGCAGTTATGATGATAAGGATGGGAATCTTCAATCTACTGTCTCAAGCTTATCTTTTTTAACCTTTATTATGAGCCTTTTTATTTGACTCACCCTCTTTTTGCCTGATATACTTTAACTGTTACTGCAATCTGAAAAGGTATGGAACCCAAGAGGAGCTTATAAAATAATGAGTCTTGTAGGAAGGCTTGAAGATCTTGCCCTTTCTGATATATTCCAGATTCTGAGCATCGGTAAAAAAACAGGTACCCTTCTTATAAGAGGCAGAAATAAAAATGCCTTTGTTGTATTCAAAAATGGCCTTGTAGTACGAGCAGAATCCGATACCCTGGGTACAAATCTCGGCGAAGACCTAATGAAAGATGGTTTTGTGAGTCACTCAATCCTGAACCTCGCCCTTGAGACAAAGAGATTATTACCTGAAAAATCAATTGCAGATATTCTCTTTGACCTCGGTGCAGTAACCAGGGAGGTCCTTGACAGGGCTTCAAAAAAGAGGATAGAGAGAGTTGTCTTTGACCTTATGCAGTGGCAGGATGGAGACTTTGAGTTTGAACTTGATATCCTCAATCTTGATGCTGTTTCATCTTATATGGATACAGGATGGGAGGTCTCAAAAGGATTGAGCCCGGAGTATCTCCTTATGGAAGGTGCAAGGGTTTATGATGAGACACAGCACCAGGAGTTTATAAAAACGGAGGAGATATTCCCAACACAGGAATCAAAAGAAGATGAAGAGGAATGGTTTGGAAGGCCTCCTGAAGAAAGAAAGGATATTTCACAGCTGAGAGCTCTGAGTGTTGAATTGAGATTTCCAAGTTCTGCCTCTGAGATAACGCTTCTCATACTTAGATTTGCCAGTGATATATTCCAGAGAGGGGTTCTATTTATGGTGGATGATGAGGAGATACTAGGGCTCGGGCAGTTCGGTCTTGAGATTGAGGCAGCTGATGAGAAGATAAGGAAGGTAAGACTCAACTTTAAGGAGTCAGACTTTTTAAGAGGTATAATCAATCAGGCGGCTGTTTATAAGGGTCAGCTCCGTAGAGATAGTGTTACAGAGAGATTTATAAGTCTGATTGGTGGTGGTTGGCCAAAGGAGGTTGCCTTTTTCCCAATTATAGCTGAACAGAGAGTTGTTGCCATGCTTTACTGTGACAATGCACCTGGGAATGAACCCTTTGCCCATACAGAAGGTCTTGAGATCTTTATAAACCAGGCAGGTCTTGCCCTTGAAAAGGCGCTTCTTGAGAGACGACTCCGGCAGATTCAGGATAAGGATTGATTCAACTTCCTTTATCTGATAGAATTAACCATATGGAAAATATACTAATAGTTGAGGACTCAGAGACCACAAGATCTCTTATAAGGGCTGTTATTGAAGAAATAAAGGATTTCAATATTATTGAGGCAGGCTCTGGTTTTGAGGCACTCAAACTCCTTCCTCAGGAGAAATTCCACTTAATAATCACCGATATAAATATGCCTGACATTAACGGTCTTGAACTTATCAGATTTGTCAAGACAAACCCTTTATATAAGGATATACCACTGATAATAGTCACCACAGAAAGAGGAGAGGAAGACAGAAAGAAGGGAATGATCCTTGGTGCCTCTGCCTATATTACAAAACCTTTTAAAGCAGAGGATCTTAAGGAGGCTATAAAACAGGTACTCGGTTTATGAAAGCATCAAGAAGGGAATTCATATTAGAGGCAGAGGAACTGATAGAAGAGGCTGAAAGACTTGCCATAGAGATACAGGAAGGTCTCAATAAAGGTCTCAATCCCGATACGGTCAATGCCCTTTTCAGACAGATACACACCCTGAAGGGCCTATCAGGATTATTCCAGCTTAAATCGATATCAGATATGAGCCATGTCTTTGAATATCTTCTTGATGACCTGAGACTGGGAAGGATTGAACTTTCTGAAGAGCTAGTAGAGTTCATCCTCAGGAATATCGACATACTCAAATCACTCGTATCAAGGGTAGAAGAAGAAAACCTGCCCGATGTCTCCCGGTATGTAAGAGATATAGAGACTTTTAGAGCAGTCCATGTAACAAAACAGGAAGAGGTAAAACTTGAAGGCCTTATAGACAGTTCTATCCTGAGTGTCCTTTCTCAGTATGAGGAAAGCAGACTGAAGGTTAATATAAAGGAAGGCAAAGGTATTTATTACACGGATGTTGCCTTTCCACTGGCAAGCTTTGATAGAGAACTTAAACAGATTTCAGAAAAGATAAAGTCTTCAGGTGAACTAATAGCCACCATGCCGACCCAGACAGATCTTCCTCCTGATTCCATCGGATTCAGACTTCTTTTTGCTTCACCCCTTTCAAAGGAAGAACTTCTTAAGTATGGCATAGAGCCTCGGACGATACTGAATCCTGAAAAAAAGACCCCGGAGCTAAAACGAAAATCGGAAACAGGCCAGCCCTCGGACATGCGACCTGCCTCTGATGTTGCATCAAGCACTGTTAAGGTTGATATAAATAAACTCGACCTGATACTTAATACCATTGGAGAGATCAGCCTCCCCAGGGGTGCTATTAAAAGGGTTGCCGATGAATTGAAGGAGGCCTCCGGAATATCGTCTCTCGTTTTTGACCTTCATAAGATATCATCAAGCCTTGAAAAGAGGATCCATGAACTTCAGGATGAGGTCCTTGCAATAAGGATGGTTCCACTCAGCCAGCTTTTTAGTAAGGTCAATCAGCTCTTAAGGAGATATTCAAGAGAGGTGAATAAACCCGTCAGTGTTGAGATCTATGGAGAAGATACAGAGATAGACAAATCCATTTCCGACAATATCCTGGAACCCCTCATGCATCTTGTCAGAAATGCCATAGACCATGGAATAGAATCTTCTGATGAGAGAAAGGTAAAGGCAAAGTCAGAAACAGGTAAGATTACTTTCAGGGCCTATCAGAAAGGAAATCATGTAGTTATTGAGGTTTCTGATGATGGAAGAGGTATTGACCTTGAAAAGGTAAGGAAAAGGGCAATAGAAAGGGGTATTCTTTCAAGAGATAAGGAGGTGTCAAAAGAAGAACTCGTAGAACTCATATTCACACCCGGTTTCAGCACAAAGGAGACAGTAACAGAGATATCTGGCAGAGGGGTTGGAATGGATGTTGTGCGGCAAAAGATAGCATCTATAGGTGGTTTTGTTGAGGTTGATACATTCCCTGACAGGGGTACCACCTTCAGACTTACGATTCCAATTACCCTTGCTATAATCAAATCAATTATCGTAAGGGTTGGCAGGGAAAAATTTGCCTTTCCCCTTACATCTGTATCAGAGACCCTTCAGATCCGGGAGTCTGACATCCAGAGCATAGAAAGGATGGAGGCCTATAACCTCAGAGGGACGGTACTGCCACTTATAAGAATCTCACAGGCCCTGGGCATTGACCATGAGGTATCTGAATTTCATTATGTTGTGGTTGCTGGGACAGGAGAAAAAAAGGTCGGGCTCATAGTAGATGAACTAATAGGTCAGCAGGAGATAGTTATAAAGCCTCTAGGAAAGTATCTTGAAAATCTCAAATGGTATGCAGGTGCTGCAGAGGTGGGAAGACATGAGCTGATACTTGTGCTTGATGTGGATGCCTTTTTACAGGAAAGTGCACTTATGAAATTCACGTCAAAAGGAGCCTGAGCATGTATGAAGAATTTTATGGTTTCAACAAAAAACCCTTTTCAAAGACACCTGATCCCGAATTTCTTTATCTGAGCCGGACTCATGAAGAGGCCCTTGCAAGACTCCATTATGCAGTGGAGGAAAAGGAGATAGTGCTCCTTACAGGGGAGGTTGGTTCTGGAAAGACAACCATCACAAGGGCTCTTATGGATAATCTTGATGAATCAAAATACAAAGTGGTTCTTATCCTTAATCCAAGACTATCACCCCTTCAGTTTTTAAAGATAATATTAAAAAGATTTGAGGCAGAGCCCGTTCCCTCAAATCGTCAGGAACTTACAGAGCTCATATACGAAAGACTCTATCATTTTTATAATTCAGGTATTGTTCCTGTAATTATAATAGATGAGGCACAGCTTCTTAGTGATAGGCGGGTCTATGAGGAGATGAGGCTACTCAGTAATTTTCAGCTTGACAAAGAAAACCTCCTTTCACTCATACTTGTTGCTCAACCCGATATAAAGAAAAGGATCAGGAATAAGCTATATCTGCCGCTGAGACAGAGAATAGGTCTTTATTACCACATAGGACCATTAACAGAAGAAGAGGTAAAGGAATATATAAATTTCAGACTCCTGAAAGCCGGAAGAAGGGAGCCTCTCTTTACAGATGAGGCCATAAAAAGGATTTATCTTTACTCAGGTGGGATACCGAGGGTTATAAACAATATTGCAAATGCCTCCTTAATTGAGGGAATGGGAAGGGAGGCATTCATGATTGACCATGAGATAGTCGAGGCGGCTGCAAGAGAGCTTGAACTCATAGAAACTAATTCTGAAAGATTAGTAAAACATGCATTAAGGGAAAGATAAAATGGATATTGCAAAGATTAGAAAGAAATTAAAGGGTTTATCGGACGAACAAAAGGCTAAGGGTCAGGAACAGAAAGATTTACCGCAAGGAGAACTTTCATCAGGAGCTCAAAAGGAAGATATTTCATTTCAAAGACATGAGGTATCTCAGGCTGAAGAGAGAGAAAGGGCTGAACAGATACAAGAGACATCAATAGAAATGACAGTAGCTCCTGAGACCCGACCATCGGAATTAAGAGCTATAACACAAAAAACTCCTGATACTATTGAGTCTCCGGTCATGCCTGAAGAAGAGGTGCAGTCTTGGGAGGCCGAACCTGTTAATCTCCTCGTTTTTAAACTTGCAGGTGAGGAGTATGCCTTTATGCTTGAGGATGTAAAGGAGATTCTAAAGAAGCAGTTTATTACCCCTGTCCCTCTTGCACCCTATTCAGTTATAGGAATAACCTCATTAAGGGGTACAGTAATCCCTGTGATTGATCTGTCAATGAAACTTCTGGGAATACATTCAAGAAGAGAGAAGACAAGCCGAATACTTATTATGGAAGGAAAAGAAGGAACAGTGGGCTGTCTGGTAGATGCGATTGAAGGAGTCCTGAGGTCAAGGGATGACCAGAAGAAGGCTCTTCCCGAGAATATGACTGACAAGGAAAGGGCATTCATCGATGCTATCTTTGTTATTGATCATAGATTCATTACCCTTTTGAGGAAAGATGTCATAGAGATACCACTGATAGAAGCCAGGAGGCAAGGATGATAAAAAGAAGACTGGGCTATAAAATTATCCTCCCTGGAGTCATTATAACATTGATAGGTGTGGGGCTTTTCTCTCTCCTTATTTATTATTATATGAGTAAAAATATCTACAGTACATCAATGGAGAAGATCTCCACCACAGCCGAGCTCATAAAGAAAAACATAGAAAGAACAATGCTTGAAGGTAAGGGCGAGATTACATCAAGAATGATTGAGGATATGAAATCTCTAAAAGGAATTGAACAAATAGAGGTATTCAATCATGAGGGAAGAGAGGCTTTTCGTAGAGGTAGCCTTCCTGTTGAATATGAAGTGGTCAAGAAACTTGAGCCAAATAAGCTTCTCACTATGCAATTGAAGGACCGGATCATAACCTATGCACCCCTTGAGAATTTTCCCTCATGCCGGGCCTGCCATCCCGGAGAATTGAAGATACTGGGCGCTGTAAAGGTATCCCATTTGACATCAGGTGAAACTGCAAGATTAAAAAGATTTTTAATATTATTGTTAATTATAGGTTCAATTTCTACCTTTTCCCTTGCCACTGTTTTTTATCTCATTCTTTCAAGGGCTGTTCTGAGACCTATAAGACTTATTAAAAAGGCATCAGAGGAGATGGCACAGGGAAGGTTGACCTATGAAGTAGATATAAAAGGAGAGGATGAGATTGCCAGGTTAAGTCATTCTGTTAAAGAGGCGCTGAGAGCAATAAGTGTAATCTTGCTAAGGGTAAAGGAGGTTTCACGAAGGGTATCAAAGGTTGCAACAATGGTGGAGAAGGACTCAAAGAGGACCGTTGAAGGAACGCAGCTTGAGTCAGAGGCTATGCAGAATATCTCATCTTCTGTTGAAGAACTTAACTCAGCAATCTCAGAGATTGCAGAGGGTACTGATGGTCTTGCTGCCTCTACAGAGGAGACAGCGGCATCCATGGAGCAGATATCCACAAATATTAATCAGATAACAGAGGGAATGCACGAGTTATCACAGGCTGTTGAAGGAGCAGCCTCATCCCTTGAAGAACTTCTTGCTACAGTGAGGGAGATAGCGAGAAGCTCGGATGAGATGCTCAGGGCATCTGAGGACACAATGAGCACTGTCTCTGAGATATCTGCCTTCATAAAAGAGGTTGAATCCAGCACAAAGGAGTCAGCCCGGATCTCTGAACAGGTTGCTCAGGATGCCTCTACACTCGGTGTTTCTGCAATTGAAAAGACCATTGAAGGAATGGGTGTTATAAAATCCTCTGTTGAGAAGACAGCAGAGCATATAAACAGGCTTTCAACAAGGTCTGAGGATATAGGGAAGATACTTAATGTAATTGATGAGATTACCGAGCAGACCGCCCTCCTTGCACTCAATGCAGCGATCCTTGCAGCACAGGCAGGAGAGCATGGTAAGGGCTTTTCGGTTGTTGCTGACGAGATAAGGGATCTTGCCGAAAGAACCTCGTTCTCAACCCAGGAGATAGCTTCAATCGTAAATTCAGTAATTACAGAGATGAAGGATGCATACCGTGCAATGAGTGAGGGACTTGAGAGCGTTAATGAGGGCATAAAGCTTGCTGTTGATGCAAGGGAGACTTTTGAAAATATCCTTGAAAGCTCAAAGAAGTCTTCCGATATGGCTGCCTCCATAGAAAGGGCAACCTCTGAACAGACAAAGGCAATCAGACTTGTTGAGAATGCAATGGAGAGGGTTAGGTCAATGGCAGAGCAGATTGCTAAGGCGACCTCTGAACAGACAAAGGGAGCAATGATAATTATGAAATCAATAGAAAATATAAAAGACATATCCTTCAGGGTTACCAAGGCAACAGAGGAACAGTCTCAGAGCATGGAACAGATATCAAAGGCGGTAGAACTCATATCAGAAAAAAGTCAGCAGATATCAAAGGCTATAAATGAACAAAAGATTGGTTCAAGCCAGATAAGGAATTCTATACTCGGCATAAAAAATCTTCCCGAGGAAAACAGGTCTATTGCTCTCAGGATAGAGAGGACAGTAAAGGATCTGCTTAATGACACAGAATTAATATCAACAGAGCTTGAGAGATTTACACTAATGGATCTTTCTAAAGACATAGTATGGTTTGGTGTCGTTCCTCTTGAAGCACCCTCAGAGATGTACAGGAGATTTACAGGGCTTGCCAAGTATCTTGGTGGAGTGCTCGGTCAGTCTGTTGAACTCAGGGTGCCGGTGGATTTTGAGGCAGCAGTTCAGGAAATCGGAGAGGGCAAGGTTCTTATTGGATTTATGACACCCTCTACATATATAGAGGCACGTGAGAGATATGATGTCAGTGTAGTGGCAAAAGCGGTCAGGGATGGAAAACCCTTCTACCATTCAGTGATTATAACAAGGGCTGACAGTGGCATAAAGAGCCTTAAAGACCTGAGGGGTCGGTCCTTTGCCTTCGGAAGCCCTTATTCAACGTCAAGTCACATAGTGCCACGGTCAATGCTCAAGAATGCAGGTATAGAACTTAAAGATCTTTCAGAATACGTTTATCTGGGGCATCATGATGACGTAGCAAGGGCTGTTCTTAAAGGAGAATTTGATGCAGGCAGTGTTCTTGAGTCTACTGCCCAGAAATTCAGAAGCCAGGGACTTATAGTTATAGCTGTTTCTGATGATATACCTGAATTTAATATATGCATTCATAATTCACTGTATCCAAAAAAAGAGCTGCTCAGGAATGCTCTCCTTAAGCTTAATGAAACAGGCGATGGAAGGGAAATCCTAAGGCAGATAGATCCATCCTATACAGGCTTTACAGAGGCAGATGATTCAGATTATCAGGGAATAAAGATAATGATGAAAGACCTTGGTTTGTTGAGGCAGGTATGAAATACCTTATATTTACCTTAAAGGATGAGGAATTTGCAATAGAGATACCGAGGATCGTGGAGATCCTGAGACCTCAGAAGGTTTTTGAAATGCCGGAGCTTCCTGATTTCCTTCAGGGAGTTATAAATGTAAGGGGAATTATTATACCCGTAGTTGATATGAGAAAGAGACTCGGACTTCCTGTTTCTGAGAGGGCAATGATTGTTGTTGTTAATTTTGGTCATGACAGGCTGGGTCTTATTGTAGATGAGGTAAAGGAGATAATAGAGATAAATGATAGCGAGATATCCAGTTCACCCGAGCTTTTAAAAAATTTCAGGACTGGCTATCTTAAGGCTTTTGCAAAAAAGGGTGACCGTGTTATTATGCTTCTCAACCTTGAAACCCTTTTCACTTCTGAGGAGGTCTCAAGTATCAATAGAGTTTCAAAAAATATAGAACAGGGAGATTCTGCTTTCAATGAATCAGCTTGAACTTGATATAGAAAAAAAGAGGCTTTCTATAGAATCCCTTAGAAGAAAACCATCCCCGGAGGCAATGGAGTCCCTTATTGAGGCAATGAAGGATGAATCCTGGAGAATAAGGAAGACTGCCCTCGAGATACTGCTTGAAGATTATCAACCTGAAGAGTATGTGGAAAAACTTATAGGTCTACTATATCTTGGAGATAATGCCGGTGCAAGAAATACAGCTATAGAGGCTCTCACCAGACTTGGCAAAAAGGTAACGCCCTATCTTATAAGGGCCTTTGATACTGATGATAGAGATGTAAGGAAATTCATCATTGATATTCTTGGAAGTCTTGATGACAGAAGGGCAATACCACTCATGCTCAAGGCCCTAAGTGATGAGGATGATAATGTAAAGGTTACAGCAGTGGAGCATCTTGGTAGGGTGAAGGAGTCTTCTGTTACAGACGCCCTTATAGAGATACTCAAGAGTGATGATCTATGGACAGCCTATCCTGCTGCTGACGCGCTCGGAAGGATCGGAGATAGAAAGGCAATACCCTATCTTGTTGAGGCCCTTTCAAAAAAGACTCTTAGAGTGCCTGTTCTCAAATCCCTTTCCAGGTTTGCAGAACCATCAACACTGCCCTTTATTGCACCCCTTCTTAATGATCCTTCAAAGACTGTTCAGGAGGAGGCATTAAAGACAATTGTAAAATTTTATCACCGGGGAGTACAGCCAGAGTTCATTACAGATTGTTTAAAAAATTTTTTTGATGAAGATACATTAATTGATATATGCCTTAGGTATGCCTGGAGTAATAAGCACGAACTCAGAATTTCTGCAATTATGCTTCTGGGGCTTCTCAGGAATGAAAGAGCCCTTCAGCCCCTGCTCGAGATCTCCCAGGAAGAAGAATATGCAGAAGATGTAAAAAAGGCTCTAGTCTTCATGGCCAGGTCAAAACCCGAATGTCTTCTTCCACTTTTCGATCTTGAGAATGCCTATTACAGGAGATTTATTGCCACCATAGCTGGTGAGGTTGGCTCAGTAATTTACAGCCAGAAACTTATAGATTATCTTCATGATGAAGACGGTCATGTCAGGGCAATTGCGGCGAAGGCGCTTTCCATGATAGGTGAGCACGGGGCTGTTCCGTATATTAAAAGACTTTTAGAGGATCCATATGAAGATGTCCAGGAAGCAGCCTGTGAATCCCTTTCTGTATTGAGCGAGGCTGTTGACATACATGAGGTGCGTTCCTGGCTTGGTTCTTCTGACCCCAGGCTAAGAAGAAATGCAACAAGGCTTCTCGGACTTCTAAAAGTGAGTTCTGCTACACAGGAAATAGGCTTTGCACTCAAAGACAGCGATCCTTCTGTCAGAAGGGCTGCTGTTGAGGCCTTGAGGAGGATTGGCTCAGAGGAGGCAAAAAGGTATCTCAACACAGCACTTACTGATGAGATAAGGGATATAAGGGTTGCTGCTATATACAGTCTCGGTGATATCGGTGGAAAGGATGTTGTCGGGATAATGAGTTCCCTACTCCATGATAGAGATGACTTTATCAAGGTTGCAGCAATTAAGGTTCTGGGAAAGATTAAAGATCCTGCCTCGCTCAGTGACCTTATGGCAATGCTTAAGGAGCCAAATGGATTTGTGAGAACATCAGCGATTGAATCACTCAGTGTTTTTAAGATGCCCTCTGTCATGGAAGCAATAATTAATATGCTGGAAGATGAGGACAGGGAGATAAGGAGAACAGCTATAGAGGCACTTGCAGATTATGAACCGGGTCATGTTAAGATACTTCCATTTTTGAGGAGTGATGATTGGATTTTAAGAAGTTCTGCTGTAAAGGCCCTGAGGGCAGCAAAAGACCCTGCTATAATAGCTGAGCTTGAGGCCCTTCTTGACAGGGAAGAGGATGAATCAATAAAGAAAATGCTCATGGAGATACTGGATGTTAAAAGACCCTGAATCCTTTCCGTCCCATCCCAGAAAGGATGACATCTCCGAACTGCTTGAACCGAAGATTATTCCAATGTCTGATGAGACCTTCCGGCTTCTCAGAGATCTTATAAGAAATTACTGCGGTCTATACTTTGATGATTCTTCAAAATATCTTCTTGAGAGAAGACTTTCAAGAAGGGTTATGCTTCTCAATCTTAATGATTTCAGGGATTATTACCGATTTCTTCTTTATGATTCAAAAAAGGAAGAGGAGCTTTCAGCCATTATGGATATCCTTACAGTAAACGAGACCTATTTTTTCCGAGAGATGAATCTCCTGAAGGCATTCAGTGAAGAGATACTGCCAGAACTCAGAGAAAAGAATACGCGATCAAAAAAATTGAGGATATGGTCCGGTGGATGTTCCACCGGAGAAGAACCATATACAATAGCGATGCTAATACTTGAGGACGGAAGGTTTTTCGGCTGGGATATACAGATAACAGGCAGTGACATAAGTCAACGGGTGCTTCAGGTTGCAAGAAAGGGTGTATACGGAAAGAATTCCTTCAGACAGACAGACAGTTATTATATAAAAAAATATTTTAGGGAGGAGGGCGCTGGTCTTTGGAGGATAAAGGATTCAGTGAAGGAACTTGTAACCTTCAGTTATCTTAATCTTCTCGACCCCTTCAGGACAAGATTAATAGAGACCATGGACGTGATATTCTGCAGGAATGTTCTGATCTATTTTGATATGGAGTCAAGGAAAAAGGTAATAGATATGTTTTATAATAAACTCTGTCATGGAGGGTATTTATTGCTGGGGCATGCAGAGTCTCTGCTCAATATTTCCAGTTCTTTTGTCTTGAGGCATCTAAAGAATGATGTGGTCTATCAGAAGATTTTACCTGGTAATTTAAAACATGGTGAGGTTTTATAGATATGGACAGGATCAGGGTTCTTGTTGTGGATGATTCTGCCTTCAGCAGACAGACTATAAAGAAGATGCTTGAATCAGAGGAAGGTATTGAGGTAGTAGGTATTGCTACTGACGGAATCGATGCTATTGCCAAGACATTGAAGCTCAAACCAGATCTCATAACCCTTGACCTTGAGATGCCAGAGATGGACGGATTTGCTTTTTTAAGATATCTGATGAAGGAAAGACCCACACCTGTTATAGTTGTGAGCTCCTATTCAGACTCAAAGACAGTGTTTAGGGCACTTGAGACAGGAGCTGTTGATTTTATAGCAAAGCCCACACCCAGGGCCTCTCAGGAATTAAATAATATAAAGAATGACCTTATTCAGAAGGTAAGGTCAGTAAGACAGATGAGCCTTGAAAGACTGAAAAGAAATCTAAGCCTTCTCGAAAAGACTCACGGAGAGAGCGCCTCCATAGACGGATACAAAGGCTCAGAAAGGCAGAGCATAGAGGCTATAGGAATAGCCTCCTCAACAGGTGGTCCCCAGGCGCTTCAGCTCGTTCTGACAAAGATTCCCGAGGATTTCCAGCCACCTATACTCATAAGCCAGCACATGCCAAGAGGATTTACAGCCTCCCTGGCTGAGAGACTGAATAAACTTTCAAGGATTACAGTAAAAGAAGCAGAGCAGGGTGAAACCGTCAGAGAGTCTACCGCCTATATCTGTCCAGGTGGAAGACATATGATTTTAAAGAAAAGAGGAAATAATATTATAATAAACCTTGAAGATTCAACAAGGGAAGACAGATATATACCTTCGGCTGACAGGATGTTTTCATCTATTGCTGAGCATTACGGGTCTCACAGTATGGGAGTTATCATGACAGGTATGGGAAATGACGGGAAGAAGGGGCTTCTTGAGATCAAGTCAAAAGGTGGTTATACTATAGCTGAATCCGAGGAGACAGCAGTGGTATTTGGTATGCCTCAGGAAGCAATAAAGGCAGGAGCTGTAATAAGGGTACTTCCCCTTTATGAGATACCTTATGAGATAATAAGGCTGGCAGGTAGCAAGAGATAATATTCCCAATAGGAGATAGATATGGAGAAAGAACCTAATGCAGCAAAAAAGGCAGAAGAATTTATTCAGCTCTTTAAGAAAGGAGAAGAATTCACGAAAGAGCTCCTTAGGGAAAACGAGAGGCTTCGTTACAGGATAGCCCAGCTTGAAGAAGCCCTTGCGAGGTCGGGTGATGAGGCCAGGATAAAGCTCTATGAGGAAAGGATTGCCGCCCTCGAAGATGAGCTTAATTCCCTTAAGGAGCGATATGCCAGAGTTGAGGAGGAGAACAAGGATTTTGCCCAGAAATATCTTGAAGTGGAGCAGGAGAATAATAATCTGGCAAATCTTTATGTAGCAAGCTATCAGCTCCACTCTACTCTTGATTTCGATGAGGTCCTGAAGATTGTTCTTGAGATCATAATCAACCTTATAGGAGCCGAAAAGTTTGCCGTATTTCTCATAAATGAAAAAACCAATGACATTGAACCTGTAGCAGCAGAAGGTATAAGCCTCTATGAGCTGCCAAGATTCACCTTTGGTGAGGGAATAGTCGGGATGGTGGCAAAGAGCGGAGAAGGCTATTTTGCTCAGGATATGACAGGACAGAGGGAATTTAATCCCCATAAACCTATTGTATGCATTCCTCTTAAGATTAAAGAGCATGTGATAGGCATGATAGTAATTTACTCGCTTCTTGTCCAGAAAAAAGAATTTACCAGTATTGATTATGAGCTCTTTAATCTCCTAGCAGGACATGCTGCTACCGCAATATTTTCTTCAAAGTTATATACTCAGTCAGAAAGAAAACTCACCACAATTCAGAGTTTCCTTGAACTTTTAAAGGAAAAGCCGAGGAGGTAATTTATGCCCACTATACTGGTGGTTGAAGATTCACCAACTATGAGACAGCTTATAAGTTTTGCAATGAAGAGAATTCAGAACTCAAAGGTCATAGAGGCCACAGATGGTGTGGATGCCCTGAAAAAGCTTTCACAGGAGAAGGTTGACCTAATACTTGCCGATATAAATATGCCTGTTATGGATGGGTTGAAACTTCTTAGCCTTATCAGAAGTAATCCCTCCTACAAAGATATACCTGTCATTATGATCACAACAGAGGGTGCAGAGGAAGACAGAAAAAAAGCCCTTTCTATAGGTGCAAATGCCTATCTAACAAAACCGATTCAGACCCAGGAGCTCATAAAACTTGTCAATGAATTTATTAATAAATAAAAAAATTATTATTAACTATCTGCTCGAGATTCCCCCTGGGGGAAAAGAATAGTATTCTATCTAAGTGGAGGTTTTATGAGAAGATTGGTATATGTAATGATTGCTTTATTTTTAATTAACGCTGGCCACATTGTTAATGCCCAGATAGAATCAGGCTTTTCTATTGAGAGAATGGTAGTTGCTACAGGTATAGAGAACAGGGAGCCTGTTGATATCAGGGATACTTTCTCTGCAGCGACAGAAAAGGTCTATTGTTTTATTGAGGCGAGAAATATCAAAGAAGATACAAACATTACTGTTGTCTGGTCAAACAATGGTAAGGAGGTTTTAAGGACCTCTCTTCCCCTGAAAAAGGGTTCAAGGTGGAGAACCTATGCTGAAAAGAGACTGTATGGTATGAGGGGAGAATGGAAGGTTGATATTCTGGATAATGCCGGTAATTTTTTAAAAGCAGTAACATTTAAGGTGGAATAGCGTAAGATGGGAGAAGAAGTGAAAACCACTCCTCTAAAGGCAAAGATACTTCTTGTAGAGGATGACAAAGTTCAGGCTCAGTTTGTACGAGAATTCCTTGAAAAAAAGGGGTATGAGGTTTTATGGGCAGAAAATGGTGCTTCTGCGATCAAGATGGCTAAGACTGTGCCCATTGACCTCATACTCCTTGACCTCATACTTCCTGATATAAGCGGTTACGAGGTCTGCAGATGGTTAAGATTAAATCAGGACACGAGGGGGATTCCAATAATCATGCTCACTGTAAAGACAGGCATCACTGATAAAGTTGCGGGTCTCGAGGCTGGAGCTGACGATTATCTTCCCAAGCCCTTTGATGAGGCAGAACTCAATGCCAGGATATATGCTTCATTGAGAACAAAGGCACTTCAGGATGAACTTAAAGAAAGAAACAGACAGCTTGAGGATCTTCTGCACAGACTTGATATAATGGCCAAAACAGATTATCTTACAGAGATATATAACAGAAGACATTTTGAAAAGATACTAAAAAGAGAATTTGCAAGGGCATCAAGGTATAATCATTACCTTTCCTGTCTAATGTGTGATATTGACAATTTCAAGAGGATAAATGATACCTATGGACATGCGGCGGGTGATGCTGTTTTAAAAGAGGTTGCAAGACTTATCCATTCGTCCCTGAGAGAGAATGATGAAGTTGGCAGGTGGGGTGGAGAGGAATTTGTAATAATCCTGCCTGAGACTAAGAAGTCTGATGCAAAAAAAGTTGCTGAGCGGATTCTTAGGAATATAGCAGCCCGCAGGTTTCCGGGTCTTCCTGAAAACGAAAAGATAACTCTCAGTATAGGAATCGCCACAGCTTTTGAAGATACAAATATTGATAACTGGGAAAAACTGACAAAGGCCGCTGATGAGGCCCTCTATATGGCAAAAAGGAATGGCAGAAACAGAGTTGAATTATTCGGACCTTAAACTCTCTGCCCGTACCTTGCCCTTAACTGGCCGCAGGCAGCAAGGATGTCCTGACCTTTGGATTTTCTTATAAGTGCAGTAAAATGATTTTCTTTAAGTATCTTCTGAAATCTCAGAATCCTTTCCTCAGAAGGTCTTTTAAATCCCAGACCTTTTACAGGATTAAAGGGTATAAGATTGATTTTTGAGGGGATGCCCTGGAGGAGTTTAACGAGTCTTTTTGCATCTTCATCCCTGTCATTTATATCCTCAAGCAAAACATATTCAAAGGTTATGCGTCTCCTCGGTGGAAGCGGGACTTTCTTCAGGGTATCAAGAAGGGTTTTCAGTGGATATGCCCTGTTTACAGGCATGAGTCTTGACCTTGTTTCATCTGTTGTTGCATTAAGGGATATGGCAATATTCGGAGGATTCTGGGGGAATGCCTGATACAATTCCATTATCTTATGAGGGATCCCGCAGGTTGATACAGTTATCTTTCTTGGTGAAAAATGCATGAAGCTTGTTAATCTCCTTATCGACTCAACAGTATTCTCCAGGTTCAGAAGCGGTTCACCCATTCCCATAAATACTACATTTGTAATCTCAGGAAATTCTCTTTTCACGGTTATGACCTGATCAACTATCTCGTGTGCATAAAGATTTCTTCTGAAACCTATCTTTCCTGTAAGACAGAATACGCAGCCCATGGGACAGCCTACCTGAGATGAAATGCATAGTGTAAGTCTCTTTTCATCCGGAATGAGCACACTCTCGATGCTTTCTTTATCCTCAAGTTCAAGGAGATACTTTATTGTTCCATCCCTTGACACCATTTTTTCAATGATTGTGACATTACTGATAAAGGCTCTTTCTTTCAAAATCTTTCTCAATTCCTTTGAAAAGACTGTTATCTCATCTATATCTCTTGCAAGTTTTTCGTATATCCACTGGACCAGTTGCAAGGTCCTGTATGAGGGAAGTCCGAGCGACCTGATAAAGGAGTCTAATTCCTGGATATTTAATGATTTTAGATTGATCATTGCTGAAGTGTTTTTATTGTTATGAATGAGTGAAGGAGTTTTTATGTTCCCATCTGCCAGGAATGGAGATATCGTTCCTGTTCAGGTGTGAGCCTGTCTATTCTTATACCCATTGCCCTGAGTTTGAGTTCAGCAACCCTTCTGTCTATTTCTTCCGGCACCCTGTATACAGAGGGTTTAAGATGTCCCTTATTTTTTGCAAGATAGAGCACAGATAATGCCTGATTTGCAAAACTCATATCCATGACAGAAGATGGATGTCCTTCTGCTGCTGCAAGATTTATCAATCTTCCTTCACCAAGAAGATAGATCCTTTTGCCATTTTTTAATGTGAATTCCTCAACAAAATCCCTTATAATCCTTCTCTTTACACTTAGTTTTTTCAGTTTCTCTATATCTATCTCTACATTAAAATGGCCTGAATTTGCAACTATGGCACCGTCCTTCATGAGTCTGAAGGATTTCTCTGAAATTACATTTATATCACCCGTGACCGTAACAAAGATGTCTCCAATCATTGAAGCGTCATCAATGGGCATGACTTCAAATCCATCCATCAATGCCTCAAGGGCCTTCAAAGGATCAATCTCCGTAACAATCACCCTTGCACCCATACCCTTAGCCCCCACAGCAACTCCCTTACCGCACCATCCATAACCGCACACGACAAAGACAGAACCGGCAATAAGTCTGTTTGTTGCCCTGAGGATGCCATCTATTGTGCTCTGTCCTGTTCCATAGCGATTGTCAAAGAGGTGCTTTGTATGGGCATCATTTACAGCTATAATGGGATAGGCAAGTTTTCTATCCTCTGCCATTGCCCTTAGCCTGATAACACCGGTAGTTGTTTCCTCTGTTCCGCCGATAATATCCCTGAGCAAATCCCTTCTTTCCTTATGAATGGTGCTCACGAGATCTGCTCCATCATCAAGGGTGATATGCGGTTTTATAGACAGAGCTGACCTGATGTGAGTATAGTAGGTCTTTTTATCCTCTCCTTTAATCGCAAAAACAGGAATTTTGTGATACTTAACCATTGCGGCAGCCACATCATCCTGTGTACTCAGTGGATTTGATGCACAGAGGCTGAGCTCCGCACCTCCAGCCTTGAGTGTATCCATAAGATTTGCTGTCTCTGTAGTTACATGAAGGCAGGCAGCAATCCTGAGACCCTTAAGGGGTTTCCTTTTTTTGAATTCTTCCTTGATGCTCCTAAGCACTGGCATCTCCATGGATGCCCACTCTATCCTTAGCATTCCCTTTTTTGCCAGGCTTATATCTTTTATGTCTGATTTTATATCTGCCATTTGATTATCCTTTCTTCAAGACCTCTACCATGTCTGTCTTTTCCCATGTGAAGGAGTCATCATTTCTTCCAAAATGTCCGTAGGCAGCGGTCTTTTTATAAATTGGTCTTCTCAGGTTCAGTTTTTCAATTATGCCCTTAGGAGTCATATCAAAATGTTTTCTGATAAGCTCTATGATCTCCTTCGGAGGAATCTTTCCTGTGCCGAAGGTGTTCACATGTATTGATACAGGTTCAGGAACTCCAATTGCATAGGCTATCTGTATCTCAATCCTGTCAGCAATGCCTGCTGCAACAATATTCTTTGCAATGTATCTTGCCATGTAGCTTCCGGAGCGGTCAACCTTAGTGGGATCCTTACCTGAAAAGCATCCACCTCCATGATGGCCCACTCCTCCATAGGTATCCACTATGATCTTTCTTCCCGTAAGTCCTGTATCACCCATAGGACCACCCACAACGAATCTACCCGTTGGATTTATGAAGTACCTAACATTTTCTTCATCAAGCAGATGGGGAGGAATGACCGGTTTTATAACTTTTTCTATGATGTCTTCTCTTATCTCCTTCAAAGTGACATCAGGACTGTGCTGGGCTGATACCACTATAGTATCAACCCTTGCCGGAACACCATCCTTATATTCAATTGTTACCTGTGTCTTTCCATCTGGCCTGAGATAACCCAGTATATCCTTTTTCCTCACCTCAGCAAGCCTCATGGCAAGTTTATGAGCAAGCATGATGGGCATGGGCATGAGCTCGGGTGTTTCATTGCAGGCAAAACCAAACATCAATCCCTGATCTCCTGCTCCTCCTGTATCGACACCCATGGCAATATCAGGAGACTGTCTATCAATGGCAGTAATTACGGCACAGGTTTCGTAGTCAAAACCATACTTTGCTCTTGTATAGCCTATTTCCTTGACGGTTTCTCTAACAATATCAGGTATATGGGCATAACCACTGGTAGTGATTTCTCCGGCAACAAAGGCAAGACCTGTTGTAACGAGTGTCTCACAGGCAACTCTGGCATAAGGGTCCTGCTCAAGGAGTGCATCAAGCACGGCATCAGATATCTGATCTGCAACTTTATCAGGATGTCCTTCTGTTACTGACTCTGATGTAAAAAAATAATCTCCTTTCATCCAAACCTCCCTTCACCGGTTTTTTCAAAAATCTATTATACCTTAAAAAGCTTTAATATAAAAATAGATCAGAATTTTTCCGACATAAGTGGCAGTTGAGAGTTAATTCAAGAGTTATAATGGTTTTTGCTTAACTTACAGCGAAAAACAAAGATTCCGGTATGTTAAAATTATTTATGCAATACATACAGCTCTTTCTAACCTTTCAGTGCAATCAGTCCTGTGATTTCTGTTTTAACAGGGGTATAGATAGTGCTGACTCTATGACTTTAGAGGATTTCAGAAAAATCGTCTCTATACTGAAAATGAATGGAATAAGGGAGCTTGATATTCTCGGTGGTGAACCCCTGATGCACAGAGATATAATTTCTGTTCTTGAGATTGCGTCGGATAATTTTGATTCTATTTTTATCAGTACAAATGGATCAGACATTGAATTTATTAAAAGGCTCAAGCAACTATTTCCAAGAATAAATATTGGAATCTCTTTAAATGCTGAGCCCGAAGCGGCACTGAAAGAATTCATCTTTGACAGCAGGCCCATTATAAAATCCCTGGCCAAGAGGAACTATATCATACCGCCCTGGGCTAAGAATTTTATGAAAAATAGGATACCTTATTACATAATCTTCCGGGATGTTCTATACAGGAATGAGCTTTGCGAAAGTATGCCCTTTTATGACTTCCTCAATAAGGTTGAAAATCTGAGGCATATGTACCCAGAACTTAGACCTGTTTATTGCAGTGCTTTTATATCAGAAGATCATTCCGCCTGGCGATGTCCTGCCGGTTCAACAAAATTATCAATAATGCCAGATGGCTCTGTATTTCCCTGTTATCTTTTTTTCAGGTTTCCCGAATTCAGGCTCGGCAATATATTTGAGTCTGAATTAAATGTTATTATTCTTAAACCCCTTCTACACTTACTCAGACAGCGGGCAAATAATTGTAATATTCCAACCTGTGATATCAGAGGCAGGTGTAAAGGGGGCTGTCCTGCTGTTAGTTATGCTATATGCGGAGACCTGAATTCTCCTGATCCAAGATGCATTCTCAATGTCAGAGATCATTGAGATAGACGGTGCCTTTGGAGAGGGAGGTGGTCAGATATTAAGAACATCCTTGAGTCTTTCCTGCCTTCTTAAAAAACCGCTTAGGATTTTCAATATAAGAAAAGGTAGAAAAAAGCCAGGGTTAATGCCCCAGCATCTTACTTCAGTAAGGATTATGCAATTAATATCAGCCGCAGTTGTCAGAGGTGATGAGATAGGCTCTACAGAACTTTATTTTGAACCCCGGGAAATTAAAACAGGAGAGTTTTTTTATGATATAGGAACAGCAGGGTCAACAATGCTTGTACTGCAGACAGTTCTCCCACCTCTTATTTTTTCAGAAAAAAAGAGCCTTGTCGTACTCAGAGGCGGAACGCATGTTCCCATGAGTCCCTGTTACGATTATATAAAGAGAATATTCTGTAAATTTCTTGAAAAGGTTGGAATAACCTTAAACCTATCGTTGGAGCAATATGGATTTTACCCGAGAGGTGGTGGACTTATAAGGGCAGAGACAGAGCCAGCAAAAGAGATTAAACCGTTAAATATTCTTGAGCCAGGTCGTCTTCTGAAGATTGAAGGAATTTCTGGTGTAGCAAACCTTCCTTTATCGATAGCTGAAAGACAGAAAGATTCCTTACTGAAAAATGCTTCAAACCTTTCAATAAAGATGCAGATTAAAAGCCTTGCCGTTAGATCACCTGGCCCAGGCACCTTTCTGTTTATAGAGGCTTTTTATGAAAATTCAGTTGCAGGTTTTTCAAGTCTCGGCGAAAAAGGTAAAAAGGCTGAATCTGTTGGTGAAGAGGCTTGGAAACAATTTTTAAGACACTTAAAAACAGGCTGCGCACTCGATCCTCATATAAGTGACCAGATAGTTCTTTACCTGAGCCTTATAGACAAGTTATCAGAATTTTCAACCTCTGAGATAACGAGTCATCTCCTTACAAATCTCTGGGTTTTAAAGCAATTTCTTCAAATTCATTATTCAGTTGAAGGTGCTGAAGGTCAACCTGGTATTGTTAGATTGAAAGGAGAGAAAGAATGGCGGAGCACTTAAGCTCCGCCATTCTGATCAACCTCCGACATAGCCAGGTGAAAAATCTTCAGCTTTCTCTCTTAATGGAACTGATGCAGTGGTTTCAGCTTCCCTGTGGTATCCGCTAAAATCAAAGGGACAAACCTTTGTAAATATCTCCTTCTTCCATTCAATTGTGTTTATAATATCATCCAGATGCCTTATAACTGGCCTAAACCTTTCCTTTAACTCTGGACCGAGCCTTTCTACATGATCTATTATCTCACTTAACTTTCCTTTCATGCCATCAAGTTCACCATAAAGTTCTTCACAGATACTTCTGTAATCTATGTTTCTTGCTTTTACCATTATGGCCTCCTTTCTGTTAAAGGGTTAATAATTTCAGTCCTAAATAGGACTGATTTACTCCTCTTTATATTTTAAGAATAGCACTATTTTTAGTGTCTGTCAAATTGAAAGTTTTTATAAATCCTATCAACTGATTAAATGAATACCTTATCCCTTTCAATTTGAATTTACTGACTTTTGAGGTTTTTGTGCAAAATTATAAAAAGGTGTTTACTTTTTATGCCTTTCAGTTTTATCTTAAATTATGAAAATAGTAGCTGAAAATAAAAAGGCTTATCATGATTATTATATTGAGGAGACCCTTGAGGCAGGTCTCGTGCTTCTTGGAACAGAGGTTAAGGCACTAAGAGAGGGAAGGGCAAATCTTAAAGATAGTTATGTTATAATAAAAAATAATGAGGCCTTTCTCCTTAACTGTCATATCGGGCCTTACAGTCATGGTAACATAACAAACCATGAGCCTTTAAGAACCAGAAAACTCCTTTTACACAGAAGGGAAATTGAAAGGCTGAGGGGAAAGAGCCAGCAGAGAGGTTATACAATAATACCTCTCAAAATTTATTTTAAGAATAACAGGGCTAAGGTCGAAATAGGTCTTGCCAGGGGTAAAAGGCTCTTTGAAAAACGTGAAGCAATTAAAGAAAGAGAGGCTAAACGAGAGATAGCGAGAGCTATGGCTACAGGAAAATCAAAAATTTGAATGCAAAAGATATTATCTCCTTGATTCGAACTTTCTTGTATGTTCTTTATTAAAAGGGGGCGAATGGATTCGACAGGGGTTATCGAAGCTCAGAGCGCATGCCGTGGCCCCATCACCACGTAAAAAGATGGGAAAAAAACAGACGCCAACAACGAACTGGCACTCGCTGCTTAATTAAAAGCAGCACATCACCCAGAGATTGCCTGTGTCTCTGGAGTGATGCCGGCGAGCAGGCTGGCCAGATCCGAGAATCCCGTGGGATCTGGTGAGATTTACGGGATGTAGGCCAGAGGTGCCTGCCTGCAGGCAAACCCCTCAGCCGAAGTTTAATATGCAGGCTAAGCATGTAGATGCCTGAGTGTAGGACTTCTGGACGCGGGTTCGATTCCCGCCGCCTCCACCATCCGTAAATCCACAGAAGTCCGTTATAGTACTCTTGTTTTATTTTTTAAGTGAGCTATATATAGATTGATCCACATCTGTACAAAAAAGTCACCCTTAATCCTCTATGAGATCCGGAGAGTTAAGGTTTGCCAGATGGAGTGAGTGGACATGCCCGCGTAACGCATGAAGGCAGGGGTATTACTCTTAAGACACACTCTTGAGATACCAATATTGCTCGACGAGCAGTTGTTATATGGCAAACAAGGTGTGTCCATCTTATAAGTCTTCCGTGGAGCTCTATGCTTATTATATTGAGGATATCATAGAAAAATTCAACCGGTTTTCTGAAGAGATTTATGGGATAATTTTTTTGCTAAAAGATTAGTTTTTAAAAGCCTTAAAGAAGTGTCCAGAAATCTCTATTTATTGAGTTTCTGTATATTCTTATGGCATACTAAAATTTAAGGATTTTCAGATTTTCTTTGTTCTATAGCTTATAAGATTTTAAAAAGAGGTTTCTTTAAGCTTCCCTCCAACTCTTATTAAATTGGTTGAGAATATAATGAGACAAAAGGCAATAGGAATATTTGATTCAGGCGTGGGAGGCCTTACGGTCTTTAAAGAGATCAAAAGGCTGCTTCCGGAAGAAAATATTATTTACTTGGGAGATACCGCAAGGGTCCCATACGGCATAAGGTCAAAGGAGACAGTTACCAGATATTCTATTGAAAATACAGAATTTCTTCTATCAAAAGGAATAAAGCTGCTTGTAATAGCTTGCAATACTGCATCATCTCTTAGCCTTCAGGAAATTAAAAATATGACCGCTGTGCCGGTTGTGGGTGTCATAGAACCAGGTGCAAGGGCTGCTGTTAGTGTAACCAGAAACAAAAAGATTGGTATTATTGGTACAGAGGCAACAGTGAGGAGTATGGCCTATCCCGAAATAATTAAACATATAGATAGTACAGTTCAGGTCTTTTCAAAAGCCTGTCCGCTTTTTGTGCCTTTAGTAGAAGAGGGATGGTTTACGGGTGAGGTTACGAGGCTTGTGACAGAGACCTATCTTGGTGAATTGAAGGTTAAAGGGATTGATACCCTCATACTGGGTTGCACACATTATCCATTATTAAAGGATATAATATCAGAAGTTATGGGAAGTGAAATAACCCTTATTGATTCTGCTCAGGAAACAGCAAAGGTTGTAAAAAAGATTCTTGAAATGTACGACCTCCAGAATAACTCAGCACATGGCAATTATACTTTTTATGTAACAGATTCACCAGAAAGATTTGTTCATGTAGGAGAGAAATTTCTTGGCGAGAAGATTGAAAATATAGAGAAAATTGTCCTTAAGGAGGTACTCAGTTGAGACCTGATGGAAGAAAAAATGATGAACTGAGACCAGTGAAAATCACGAGGGGATTCATAAAAAATGCAGAAGGTTCTGTGTTAATAGAACTTGGAAATACAAAGGTTATATGCACAGCCTCTATTGAGGAGAAGGTGCCTCCTTTTTTAAAGGACCAGAAAAAGGGCTGGCTTACTGCAGAATACTCCATGCTTCCGCGCTCCACTCCTACTCGAACAATAAGGGAATCAACTCAGGGAAGGATTGGAGGAAGAACCCATGAGATCCAGAGGTTGATAGGAAGGGCACTCAGGGCTATACTTGACCTTGAAGCAATAGGTGAGAGAACTATATGGATTGATTGTGATGTGATTCAGGCTGATGGAGGTACCAGGACTGCCTCTATAACAGGTGCCTATATTGCTCTTGTTGATGGTGTAAGGCATCTTATAAAAAATGGCATCATTGATAAAAATCCTGTAAAAGATTACCTTGCAGCAGTTAGTGTGGGTATAGTGAACGGCTCTCCGGTCCTTGACCTCTGCTATGAAGAAGATTCTATTGCTGAGGTTGATATGAATGTGGTTATGACAGGAAGCGGAGAATATGTTGAGGTGCAGGGCACAGCAGAGGGAAAACCTTTTAAAAAGGAGGTTCTTGACAATCTTCTGAAACTTGCTCAGTCAGGCATTATAAAATTGATTAATCTGCAGAAAGAGCTCCTTGAAAAGGAGACCTATAGCTTTTAGAGTTTTTAAATGTTAAAATAAAAAAGAATATGATGAAAAGTTTAACAGTTTGGCTACTTATAATCCTTACGATGCTGCTTCTCTTTAACATCGTGAGCACACCTGAAAGGCTTGAGTCAGAAATATCCTTCTCAGATTTTCTGGCGAGGGTTCAGGAGTCTCAGGTGGAAGAAGTGGTTATAAAGGGTAATAATATTTCAGGAAAACTGAAGGATGGTTCAAAATTCAAAACCTACAGCCCTGATTATCCTGATCTTGTGAAGGAGCTCCAGGCTCGTTCTGTTAAGATAATTGCGAAGCCACCAGAGCAGACCCCTTGGTATGTAAATGCTTTTTATGCCTTTGGTCCGATACTCCTTTTAATAATGGTCTGGATATTCTTTATGAGACAGATGCAGGTCGGTGGTAACAGGGCTATGAGTTTTGGGAAGGCAAGGGTAAGGCTTATATCTGACAAATCAGTAAAGGTTACCTTTAATGATGTTGCGGGCATTGATGAGGCGAAGCATGAGGTACAGGAGATAATAGATTTTCTGAAGGATCCTCAAAAATTTTCCAAACTTGGTGGTAAGATTCCAAAGGGTGTTCTTCTTGTGGGACCGCCTGGAACAGGTAAGACCCTTCTTGCAAAAGCAATCGCGGGAGAGGCTGGCGTGCCTTTCTTTTCTATATCGGGATCTGATTTTGTAGAGATGTTTGTTGGAGTCGGAGCTTCTAGGGTAAGAGATCTTTTTGACCAGGCAAAAAAGAATGCACCTTGCCTGGTATTCATAGACGAGATAGATGCAGTTGGAAGACACAGAGGTGCTGGTCTTGGCGGAGGACATGATGAAAGGGAGCAGACACTGAATCAGCTACTTGTGGAAATGGATGGTTTTGAGCCAAATGAGGGTGTGATAATCATTGCAGCAACAAACAGGCCTGATGTCCTTGATCCTGCACTTTTAAGACCTGGGAGATTTGACCGCCAGATAGTTGTTCCGCAGCCTGATGTAAAAGGAAGACTGGAGATACTCAAGGTCCATACAAGAAATATACCGCTTGCTCCTGATGTAAATCTCGAGATTATCGCAAGGGGTACACCAGGATTCTCAGGTGCTGATCTCGCTAATCTGGTTAATGAAGCTGCTCTCCTTGCAGCAAGAAAGTCAAAGGCAGCAGTTGACATGGAAGACTTTGAAGCGGCTAAAGATAAGGTCCTGATGGGTGTTGAAAGAAGGAGCATGATTATAAGTGATGCTGAAAAAAGGAACACCGCCTATCATGAAGGAGGCCATGCCCTTGTGGCAAAGCTAACACCTGGCACAGACCCCATTCATAAGGTTAGCATAATTCCTCGTGGAAGGGCATTAGGTGTTACTCAGCAACTACCAATGGATGATAGATATACCTATTCAAAGGATTATCTCCTTAAGACCATAGCTGTACTTCTAGGTGGAAGGGCTGTTGAGGAGATTGCATTAGGTCACATGACCACAGGTGCCGGTAATGACCTTGAGCGTGCTACAGAGCTTGCAAGAAAGATGGTTACCCAGTGGGGTATGTCAGAAAGACTTGGACCCCTGACCTTTGGAAAGAGGGAGGAGCAGATATTTCTTGGTAAGGAGCTTGCAAAGCACAAGGACTATTCTGAAAAGACTGCTGAGGAGATAGATGAAGAGGTAAGGAGGATAGTTACGGAGCAGTACGAGTATGCAAAGGACCTTATAAGAAAGAATCGTGAATTGCTTGATGCCCTCGTGAATCTACTCCTTGAAAAAGAGACAGTTGATGGAGCAGAGATAGACAGACTTATAGAATCCCATCAGAAGGAACTCCAGCCTGCCTGATAGAGGTCAAAAGTTGAGGCTCAGATGGAGACACTTTGACCTTGACCTTTCCTCTAAGACTCATGTAATGGGAATCCTGAATGTAACACCTGATTCCTTTTCAGATGGTGGATTATTTTCTGATCCTGAAAGAGCAGTAGAGCATGCCCTCAGGATGGTCGAAGATGGAGCAGATATCATTGATATAGGTGGTGAATCAACAAGACCTGGTTCAGAGCCTGTTTCTGCTGCTGAGGAGATCAAACGGGTCGTGCCTGTGATCAAAAGACTTGTAGCTCAGGTAAAAGTTCCAGTTTCCATAGATACATATAAATCACTGGTTGCTCGTGCTGCCCTTGATGCAGGTGCTTCTATGGTAAATGATATAAGTGGATTGAGATTTGATCCTGAGATGAAAAATATTGTCGCAGAATACAGAGTTCCTGTTATCATAATGCATATTAAGGGAATACCAAAGACAATGCAGTTAAATCCAACCTATGATGCACTTATACCTGAAATAATGGATTATTTAAGAGAGGGTATCATTATTGCAAGGGAGGCAGGTATATCAGAGGAGTTGATAATTATAGACCCCGGCATAGGCTTTGGCAAAACCTTTGAGCATAATCTTGAGATTATAAACAGACTGAGAGAGTTTACCTATCTTGAAAAACCAATACTTATAGGCCCATCACGTAAGGCCTTTATAGGAAAGCTTCTTGGAGATGTGCCGCCACTAATGCGGCTTGAAGGCACACTTGGAGCTGTTGCTATAGCTGCTTATAATGGAGCAAACATAGTGCGTGTTCATGATGTAAAGGAGACAGTAAAATTGCTTAAAGTCGTGGATGGGATAAAAAAAGAAAATCTTCTTGTTTTTGGAAGGAATTGAATAAAAAGTAATCGCCTGTTCGAAATAAATTTCTTCAGAGATAAAGTATGAAGATAACCTTAATTTTCGTCACCCTTTTACTTATTCTGAGTAAATTTCTGGATTGTCATTCCACCTATAAGATGTGCCGCTTTCCAGAACATGAGACAAATCCTTTAGGAAAGATGCTTTTTAAAAAATTTGGTATTAAAAAAGGTATTGTAATAATATTTCTGGTAACCCTCTGCATCGTTCTATCAAGCCTATTATTTGTGTGGCATGAGGAAAAGGCTTTTTATAATTTAATGTTCGTTATAATGGGTTTGATCATATCTTCAATTCAGTTTGCTGTAGCAAGTAAAAATTATAGTGGAAGGGATAATGTTATTACCAGGCTTGTATATATACTTCACCAAAAAATTTCAGGAATTAAGGTGTTCAGATAACTGCTCGAAAGTCTCAATTCGCTAGGGTTTAATTTATATTATCCTTTCGGCTATTTTGTAAAATCACTATGTCATCACAATATTTATAAAAAAGATAACAGGGAACCGCATATATGGTTACCATTATCCATAAAACTGATGAAAGAGCAGATATACCTAATCTTGCTAAAGTAATCCTGTCTTTTTCTTTATATTCAGCTAAAAGTGATTCGGCAAACTTATACACAGCTACAATGATATAAAGGAGGATTGTCCAGACAGGAATATGCAGTGTAATATAATTATCCATCATTCTAGCGGAATAGGTCTTCTGTTCAGGATTTCCCATCTCAGGTTTCTTGCTTTATTGAGTAGTTCACCATCTCGGACAGAAAGGATGTCAAAGAAGAGGTCAAAGAGATGAAAATCTGCCCAGTTTGGATGTTCTTTTAATCTCTGCTCCATCTTTTTATAGATAGCTTCCTTTTCTTCCTTGCTAAGTCTGTTTTTATCACTGAAGTAATGTTCTATCTCTTCGACAACCTCCGCAGGAAGAATATTTTTAATTAATTCTATCTCATGCTCTGCCCTTGCCCTCTGTTCATCATTCAGGTTCTGAAAGTTATAAAGGGCAAGAAGTTCCTTTAACCTTTTCTCCAGCTTCTTTCCTTCAAGATATGTCATATGCATCACCTCCAGTTTAATTATAAAATATAAAAGCGTCAGAAATGGTCGTTTGTGTCTAAATCAGGAAACTACCTGATTATTCTTCTATTGATATTCCTCCTTCAAGAGCCTTTATCTCAGGTATTGATGAGCCGGCAATGCCTTTGATGGAGCCATAAAAGGCTATCATGCCTGAAATTACCTTCTCAATCTGCTTCTGCCTTTCTGCCCAGATTTTTTCCATCCTCCGTTTTTCTTCTTGGTAACCATTCTGGAGAGCGATGAATCCATCTATTATTGCCTCAAACTGTCCTCTGAATTCATTACTCGTTAGATAATTATAGAGCATCTCCATCTTTATGTCTTTGCCCTGCTGCGAAACCTTTACAGCATAAATCTCCTGAAGGCTCTTTCTCAATACAAAGGATAGGCCCTCTACCTCTGAAAGGGAGCATATCCATACTCCGTCCTTGTATAAAAATCTATCCCTCCCGTCGGGAAGGGTCTCTGAAACAATGACAAGGAAATCTGCCTTTACTGTTAGATTATCTTCCTTTAGTTTCTCAATCCAGTTATAGTCAAAGTTTTTTGCCCGCTTGCTTTCATAGTATATCTTTCCACATTCAGTTCCTTTAGATGTCTTTACTATCTGGAGGATATCAGCTCCCCGCTGCCCTTTCCTGATTTCCAGAATCTCATCAGTTGGATATGCTGATTTTAAGAGCTTTTCCAGCTCAAGCTCCTGTGCTTCTCCTTTAAGCTGGATTGAGCCCTGTTCTGCCTTCCTCCTTGCTTCATCAAGCTGGGATTTTAGCTGCTCAATGAGTATGTCTTTTTCTTTTATTTGCAGGTTTAATGACTCCTCTACCTGCCTCTTAAGTTTTTCCCGTTCTTCTTTTAATTTTTCGGTAAGTTCCTTTTCTTTTTCAAGGGTGATCTGTTCTCTCATTAGTTCCTTTTCCCTTTTAAGTTTCTCTATTTCTATTAGGGCAGAGTGGAGTTCTTTTACCTTCTCTGTCTTTTCCTGAAGCTCTTTCTGGAGAAGATTTATCTTTATTGAATGTTCTTCTTCAATTCTTCTCCTCAGTTCTTCTTCAATTCTGGTCCTGCTCGCTTTGAGCCTTTCTTCAAACTCTTTCTCTATGCTCTCTTTAAGTCTTTCTTGCTGCTCCAGGAGTTCTTCTTCCTTTGCCTGGTAGACCTTTTTAATCTTTTCCTCTAACTGGCTGTAGAGAACCTCACTTACATTTATCTCCCTTCCACACTGCGGACATCTTATGGTACTTTTATTTTCCATAATCTTACTTTATCATTCAGTGGCGTCAGATCATGTCGTTTTTATAGCCTCCCAGTGTTTTTTCTATTTCTGACCTGATGAGGTCTCTGAGCCTGTCTGGTTTAAGAACCTTTATTCTGCTACCATGGCTCAGGATCCATTTTATCAATTCTTCATTAATTGCAACATTCATTTTAAGAATGACAGAGCCATCTTCCTTTTCTTCTATCTTCTGTGATGTGTGCCAGAGTCTTTGTTTTATGTAATCTGCAATCTCCTTTTGGAACTGTAAATGTATCTCTTCTTTTCTGCCAGGTATGATTCCGAAGGCTGACTCGAGGTATTTTTCTATAGAAAAATCCTCTGGAATTGAATAGGTTTTTTTAAGAATTTTTATCTCCTCTATTTCATGAAGAGAGAGGATAACTATTTCATTTTCTCTTTTTATCTGACCGCAAATATAGAACTCATCAACGTAATGGATTATCTTGAAGAGCCTGAAATTTAACCTTCTGCCATCCCTCGTTTTAAGGCTCAGGATATTTTTATTTCTATAGGCCTCAAAGAGAAGCAGAAGTGTATCAAGTCTTAATGGATTTAAATGGGGTGCTTCATCATGATAATAAAAGAGCTCCTCAGTAAATTTCAGAGGAAAGGCACTCCTGAGGGCTGAAGAGAATCTCTCCTTAAGGTCACCTTCTGCAGCGGAGCTGAAATGGCAGAGAGAAAGACTGAGAAGGAGTATTAAAATCTCCTGATTGTTTTTTATAAAATTCCTCTGATGCCTGTATTCATCAGGAAGACAGTAATACCATTTTCCATCATGGGGATCTCGCTTCCCACTTATTGAGAGACCCGGTATACTGCACAAAAAGGCTATGTCTCTTTCAGCCGTTCTTGAGGAGATATTAAAATAACTGCAGAGTTTGTCTTTTGAGATCCTACCATTTTCAAGAAGCATATTATAAATCTCAAAGAGTCTCTTACACCTTAGCTGTTCAGTCAATGCTAATCTCCTTAGTGTAGAAAATATATTTTCTATGCCCTGGGCTTTGCTAGGATCTCGAGGACCTTAAGGTCAAGGAATCTTTTTGAGGCAGCAGATTTTATAAGCATAACTGTATCTGCTCCATAGGCTGTCCCTGCAATGGCAAGGACCTCTTCTCCTTCTGGAATGAGACCTGCATCAACTGCCATCATTACACACTCTATGCATACCTTCGGTCCCTCTCCAAACCTCCTTAATGTCTGGGCAACTATATGGGTAGGATAGAGTCCCTGAAATTTCTGGCTGAAGGCAGTCTCAATACTGTGAGTTATCATTGTACCTGTTAAGACCTTTGCTCCATTCTGTATGATCCTTTCTCTCACATCTGAATGCATTTCCTGGGTGTTTGGAGCCTTGAATCCTGTAGAATGGGTTACTATGACAAGATTTATATTCAATCCCTTCAGTGCCTCCACAATCTTCAGACCTGTTTCTCCTGTTGTTGAGGCCACTACAAGGTGTTTATATCCGGACTCTTTGATTGCCTGAATCGCAATCTTCAGACATTCCTCTGTGTTTTCTCTTCCGGGTTTTTCAAAATATGTAACGAGTCTCTGCATATTTAACCTCCTCTTTCCAAAGATGGCAAGACAGGAATTTTTGTATTATATTTACCAATCTTTCAGAAATCTTTCAAGCCACTGCTGGAATGTCCTCCATAAAGTACAGTGATATATACATTTTTTATTTTTCAGACTTCTGCTTGAGCCTTCTCAGTATCTTCAGTGCTTCTTCTGGTTTCAGATTGCTCATGTCAAGTTGCCGTAGCTCTGATATTACAGGGTGGAAGGCTCCGCCAAAGAGGTCAAGCTGTCGCATTCCGTCCGTTGGTGTGCCAGCAAAGCGTGGAAGACCTGACTCATCAAGTTCTGTTTTTTCAAGATTGGAGAGTATCTCCTTAGCCCTGTCAAGTACCACGGATGGAAGCCCAGCAAGCCTGGCTACCTGAATACCATAGCTTTTGTCAGCAGGACCTTCATCTATTTTTCTTAAAAAGATAATCTCATCCCCCCATTCCTTTACAGAAATATTATAGTTCTTAACACCATCCACTGTGAGGGCTAGTTCTGTCAGCTCGTGATAATGTGTAGCGAAGAGTGTCCTCGCCCTTATATTTTTTGCAAGATATTCAGCAACTGCCCAGGCTATGCTTATTCCATCAAAGGTTGAAGTTCCGCGACCTATCTCATCAAGAATAATGAGGCTTCTAAATGTGGCATTGTTAAGTATGTTGGCTGTCTCAAGCATCTCCACCATGAATGTTGACTGTCCCTTTGAAAGGATATCGGATGCACCTATCCTTGTGAAAATCCTGTCCACGAGCCCTATTCTGGCCTGAGCTGCAGGCACGAAGCAACCGATCTGCGCCATTATAACTATGAGGGCATTCTGCCGCATGTATGTTGACTTTCCTGCCATGTTGGGACCTGTTATTATCAGAAGTCTATCCGTATCTGTATTTATGAAAAGATTGTTTGGAACAAATCTTTCCCTGTTCTGAAGTCTCTCTATTACAGGATGTCTTCCATCAGTAATCTCTATTAATGTGCTTTCATCTATTACAGGTTTTGTGTAGTTATATCTTCTTGATACAGTTGCAAAAGCTGAAAGCATATCAAGATAGGCAACTGTTTCTGAGAGTGCCTTTATGGACTCTGTATGTGGCTTTAACCCTTCCAGAATATCTCTGAACCTTTCCTCTTCAAGCCTTTTGAGTTCTTCATCTGCACCTAGAATCCGTGCCTCGTATTCTTTGAGTTTTGGCGTTATGAATCGCTCTGCATTAACAAGTGTCTGTTTTCTTTCATAATCTGAAGGTATCTGCCTCAGGTTTGCCTTTGTCACCTCTATATAGTAGCCGAAGACCCTGTTATAGCCAATCTTTAATGACTGGATACCTGTCCTCGCCTTCTCCTCTGCTTCCATTCTGGTGATTATCTCCCTGCTGTTTTGCTGTAGTTCCCTTAGTCTATCAATCTCTGGATCAAAGCCATTCTTTATGAATCCACCCTCTTTTATTGACTGGGGAGGATCATCAATGATAGTCCTTTCTATTAGGTTGACCACCTCCTCAGGAACAGAGATATTATTTGTGAGTTTTTTTATCTCTGGTTCATCAAATCCGGAGAGTATTTTCCTTAGCTGTGGTACTGTTTTTAACGAATTTTTAAGAGCAATGAGGTCTCTTGGATTCGCAGTTCCTGTGACTATCTTCCCGGAGAGCCTCTCTATGTCCTGGACCTTTCTCAGATAACTTCTCAGGAGCTCCAGGATCTCGCCTGAATTTACAAGGGATTCTACTATTGATAATCTTGTATTTATCTCAGCAAGATCAAGGAGAGGTCTTGTTATCGATCTTCTCAGCAGCCTGCCTCCCATTGGTGTCAAGGTTTCATCAAGAGCCCAGAGTAAAGAGCCAGATGTCTCTTCTCTCATAGACCTTAAGAGCTCAAGATTCTTTATGGTTGAGGCATCCATATAGAGAAATTCTCTTTTGTGGATAGGTGTGAGCTTTTTAAAATTCAGGACACCCTTCTGGGTTGTCTCAAGGTAGTTCATCAATGCACCGGCAGCTGCTATCGCAGCTTCCATACCAATGATCCCGAATCCCTCAAGGGACGATACCTTAAAAAATCTTAGCAATAATGCCTCTCCTTCCCGAGGGTCAAAATACCAGTCCTCGCAGGGTGTGGAGTAGAAATCTCTCAGAAGGTCTTTGAACCTGAGGTCTTCTTTCAGGGATGCTGGATAGAGTATTTCCTTTGGCTGGAATCTTTCTATCTCATCTTCTATTTCACCATCTGTTTCATAAAGGGTAAATTCTCCTACATGAATATCTGCAAGTGCGACACCTGTAATATTTTTCATAGGGAAAAAGGCGAGGATATAGGAATTCTCCTTGGGTTCCTCAGGAATGTGTGTACCTGCTGTTATAACACGCACAACATCCCTTTCAACAAGTCCCTTTGCCTGAGAAGGTTCTTCAAGCTGTTCACAGAGGGCTACCTTGTATCCTGCCTTTATGAGCTTTGAGATATAGGTGTCTGCTGTGAAATAGGGAACACCACACATAGGGATCGGTTCTTCTTTATCCCTGTCTCTTGTTGTAAGTGTTATCTGGAGTACCTTTGAGGCGATAAGGGCATCTTCACCGAACATTTCATAAAAATCACCAAGCCTGAAGAATACTATAGCATCTTTGTATCTTTCTTTTATATTAAAATACTGTTTCATCAACGGTGTAAGCTCAGACACAGAGACCTCCCTTAAAATTCATCTCTTTTAACCCATTCTGTACCGCATAGCGGTTTATAATCACAGTAAGGACATTCATCTTTAAGTTTCATTGGTGGCATAAAAGGTGTATTTGGATCTTTGATCTCATCAATAAGGGACCTTATAATATTTGACATTATCTCATATTCTTTTATCTTATCTGAGCTGAAGGGACCATACTTCGAATCTCCGTCAAGGGAGCTCTTCCCAAGTAGAAGGTAGTAGCCGTTTATATCATTAACAGAGATTCTGTATTTAGTGGAATAAAGAATCATATAAAAAGGTATTTGTAAGCTTTTGATTGCTTTATACCATGTTGACCTGTCTTCTGGGTTCAGTTTATCAAAAATGATTTTTAAATTATCATTTTTTGAAGATATCTTGTAGTCAATTATAGTGAACTCACTATCTTCTTTTAAGACAAGGTCGATACGGCCATTTAAAGGAGCATTAAAAAGCCATTCTTCAATTTTATCCTCAACAGCTACAATTTCTTTTCCATTAAATAGACTGAAGGTAAAGGGTATAAATTCTCTAAGTCTCCTAATAATCTGCTTCATCATCAAGTATATTCTTCCAGAGATATATCCATAACGCTGAGTAAATATGTCTATTACGATATCTTCTATCTCCTTAAGTTCTTGTAAATCCGCTGAAAGAGGAGAGCATATTGTTTCACCCAATCTTTTTTCAAAAAACTTGTGAAGGGCATCATGAACTAAGAACCCTGTATCCTTTCTTTCAGGATCTTCTGCAATATTTTTCCTGTTTGATAATTGAAGGATATCACTGTAGTAAAATCTCAATCCACAGCTAAGATAATTTTCTAATGATGAAGCATTAAAAGAAAGTGTTTCTATTATAGACAAAATCTCCTCGGTCTTTTCTATCTCATGAGGTATGGGCGTACGGAGATCTATTTTATAATTTATAGTCTTTTCATCCTCCCAGTTTTTTATGTTTACCTTTTCGCCCTCCCATATAATTTTTTCAATAAATCTTGACCTTTCAAGATCCTTATTCTTAAGATAAAAAAGCGACACTTCCTCAGCACCAGAAAGGAGATTCTTGAAATAGTAATATAGCAGCCTTTCCCTCTCCTGATAGGTTGGCAGATTGAGTGCCTTTCTTACAGGATAGGGCAGGATAGTATCATCGGTTAAATCAGGAAAGACACCTTCATTAAGGTCAAGAAAGAATATCCTTTTAAATTTAATATTTCTTGTTTCTAGAAAGCCCAGTATCTGTAAACCCCTGAGAGGTGTTCCTTCAAAGGGAATATGGATGGATGACATTATTTTTTTAAAAAAATTAAAATAGGATTCCCTATTTTTAAAGGAAAAGTTCCTCATCTCAGAGAGAGATACCTTTTTAAATTCTTTTACAAAGGCCTCTGTGTAGGGATAAAAAAGAGGATGGAGTTTTGCTGTACTTTCTTTATAAACAGTATCTATGACATCAATACACTTCTTTGCAAAATCTCCGATGTTTTCTATCATGAGAAATTTTCTTATAGTTTTATCGTGAATGTTTCTAAGTTGATTTTTTATATCCTCTGGTCCAAAATCTACCAAAGGTGTCTGTGAAATTATTTCCTCATATACCATTTTGGATATTTTTTCTTCAAGCTCATCGAGATCAGTAAAAGGTGTAAATGCTCCTTTATGAAAGAGGTCTTCTATGTAGTGGATTGTTATCCTATTTAATTCAGCGCTTCCTTTAAATTGGATATTCTTTGTATAAGGATGGAGCATAAATTTCAAATAGTCAGGAACATAAAGTAGATTTTTATCCATGGAAGTTACCAGTTCAAAAAGGTTTAGGAAGAATCCGTAGAGCGGGGTTCTCGTGACAGGATAACCCATTGATATGTTATATTCTTCTTCTTTCAGAAAGGGTATTCCGTGTCTTAAAAGTGGGAAGAGAGTTTCGGGTTCCGGAAGTACTATAACAGTCTTTTCGTCTATTTTTTTATCCTTTAAGAGAGTTCCAGCAAGTTTTACCTCACCATGAAGGTCTGGAATAGAATAAAGATTGATTGAGGTTTTAATATTTAAAGGTCCAGTTCTTAAATATCCTCTGAGTTCAGGTTTTAAACCTATGGATTCAATACTTCTCTCAAGGTCCTCTCCGTCATGGAATATAAGGGTAATTCTGCCAGAGGCCTGCCTTAAAAGTTTCTTGATTATCTCTTTTTCAGACCATGTAAAGGCAAAGAATCCAGCAAGGATTATTGATTTAAAATGCTCAATTCCAATGAGGACATCTGTTTCTGCAAGAGTTCTGTATCTAAGAGACCTGGTAGATAGTTTCTGTTTAACCAGTTCCTTATAAAATTCCGAATAGACCTCTGAGAGAAATCTTAGATGATCAGCTGATTTCTGCGGAATTTCTATCAGTGTTTCCAGACTCCTTATCCTTTCAACCGAAATATTTTCAATATACAATTCCTCAAGTGCCCTGAAAACCCTTTCGCCAAAGTTATAAAAGGTGTCAAGCTCTCTGAACTGAGGCTGAAGGAAATCTTTCTTTAAACAGATTCCATAAAGGATGCCAAGAGCGTCGATTTTATGAATCTCCCTTGAATCAGATGTTTTATTGAAAATAAAATTTACAAACTCATCTATGGAAAATATGGACGGAGGTATAAAAGCCTTTCCTTCTTTTTCTGCGATTAGTTTTCTTAAATAATGAGCTGGTCTTTTACCCGGGAAGACTATGAGATTTTTTGAATAATCATTACCTTCTTCTTTGATTAATAAAGAAAAAACCTTTTCTATTATGTCTTCCTCAGGATTGAGGATTAGAAGTGAGTTCATATCTCTCTTGCTTCTCCTTTATCAACATAGAATAAAATACCTTTTACGTTGATGGAAGGATATAATTCTTTCAAGATTCTCTTATAATCCTTTACCTGTATAATATGTTCTTCCATTTCTTTTTGAGATGGATGGCCTGTTTTGTAATCAATTACAGTTATTAGGCCTTGGTCAATCACCACTCTGTCCATCCTGTGAAGGGATCCTGAACCATCAGCGAATTCCTTCTCATTCTTTACCACCCTTGCAGGAATCTTCCTGAAATAGGGCTCAAGGGTCTTAATGGTATTGAGAACAGCATTGTATATTTTTTTAAGCTCCTCAGGGCTCAGACCTGAAGCATATAATTCATTATGTTTTTCTATTGTATTCATTATCTCCCCTTCTATTCCCTCATAATAGTACTCTATTGACGAAAGTATCCTGTGTATGAACTCTCCTCTTTCTTTTTCCTGAAGATGAATCTCCCTTTCAAGTACAGGGAATTCTCCTGTGAATAGATAGTGTCCGAAGGGGACGACCTCTTCTTTTTTTCTTCTATCTCTTTCTTTCTTAATTCCTATTTCCTCAGGAGTCAATTTGCTGCCGTAGATTTTACCGATTTCATTTTTTATTATCTCGGGAATTTCATTTTTATCTATAATTACATAGAGCTCATCTTCAGCCCTTGTTAGAGCCACATAAAGGGTGTTAACCTTTGAGGCAAGCTCGTCTGCTCTTCTTTCTTCATAGGCTCTATGGAGTTTTTCATGTCTTGCAAAATCCTTTTTGAGTTTTATTAAGTGCAGACCTTCTTCATCCTCAAGGATTCGCATGGTCTTTCTTCTTCCTTCGCTGTTTTTCCAGCTCAGATATAAAATACATACCGGAAACTCAAGTCCCTTTGATTGATGAACGGTCATTACATTCACCGCATTCTTTCCAGAAGGAAGGACCATATTCCAGAATTCGCTATCCTGAAAAGATTGGGTGAAGAATTCTACAAAATCCCTTATATTTCCAAAACCCCTGTTCTCAAATATCCTTGCCACCTCAAGTATCTTTATGAAGGCAGCCTCTCCATCAGGATATACATCAAAGAGTCTGAACTTACTCATGCACATGCTAAGAAGGTCATAAAGGGGAAGATAACCAGCAAGTCTGAATAGCTCTTCAAAGTTTTCTTTCCATAATATAGGAAATTCCTTTTCAAAGGATTTATATAAGATTCTGGAATTCCTGTGTTTTAGAAGAAAGGAGGTTATTGTTTTTTTAAAAATTTCTTCAGGAATTGATTTAAAAGAAGAGATAAATCTTTTGTATAAATCTCCCTGTATGAATACAGAAAAGGCAAAGTCATCGACAGGTGAATCAAGAAACTTCAGCAGATTGAGAACCTCTGCGGTGACCTTTCTCTGTCTGACATCAAGGCTGCTGTGAGAAATGAAATCGATCTGTCCTTCGTTCAACCATCCGCTGATTTCGACCACATGCTCATTCTTTAAAGCAAGAATCACGATATCGCTGTAACTGTAGCCTCTTTCTTTCAGGTCCATTATTAAGGAACATATATAGCTACCTGCCCTTTCCCTTTCAATCTCAGTTACCTCCACATATCCTTTATCTTTTTTATCTTCAACAGGTTTTTGAGTATAGGTTTTAAAATCAGAAAGAGTGGCTGCCATGCATAAGGTTTTTGACTCTGGAAGTATTTCCTTAAATACCTTTTCATTAAATCTAAGAATCACGCCGCCGCTTCTGTAATTTCTGTCAAGCTCGCTGACTATCTTTTGTGCTGACGGGAAGACCTGCCCTGTTTCTAAATGCTTCATAATTCTATAATCTGCCCTTCTGAAGCCGTATATAGCCTGTTTTGTATCTCCAACTACAAAGAGACTTCCATCCATCGAGAGAGCATTTTCTATAAGAGGATAAAGGTTACACCACTGAATATAGGAGGTATCCTGGAATTCATCTATGAGATAGTGAGAGATCCTTTCACCGAGCCTGAAGTATATATCAGGTATTTTGGATGAGCTCAGATAAGAGGCAAGATATCTGCCTATATCTTCTATAAATAATTTTCCCTCCTTTGATTTAACATCCTCGAGCTCTCTGGAAAAGTTTTCGAATTCCATAATATAGGGTAGAAAATAGGCCATTGCATAATAAAGACTGTATTCCTTAAGGAGATCCTGAAATCTATTCCATAGTATTTTTATCCTTTCTGAATCTTCAGGAGGAGTTTTTTTTGTAGTAGGCGGTTTTCCCTTCCATTTAATAGAAAGAAAAGATCTTTCTCGGGTATGCTTGATAAAATTATCAAGATTAAATTTATCATGCAGATTATCAGTGTTTTTATTAAAGAGCTCTATCAGGCTAGCTGAAACCTTTTGAAGTTCAGACTCGATCTTTTTTAGTTCTTCCACGATTTTTTCATTAACTTTTAGCTCTCTGTTGCTTGCCGATAGTTCTTCATGTAAGATTATCCAGTTTTTCAAGATTTCTTTAGCCGGATCCCAGCAGTATGAATTTTCTGACAGTTCCTCTAGCAGGTTGATAATTTCTCTAAAACGTTCTGCCTTTTCACTTCCCTCTCTTATATCTTTTATGAACAATTCGAAGGCATAGGTCATAAGCTCTTTATTGTTCATCAGTATCTCAAAATCTGGATTTAGACCGAAGTCCGTTGCCGACGCCCTGAATAGGGAGCTCATGAAACTATCTATTGTCTTGACCTGAAAGTCTGAATAATTATCGAGTATCTCCTCAATTATCAGCAATGCTCTTGTGGAAAGAGCTTCCGGATTCTGATCCTCTTTTTTAACTAAGAGTAATTCTGAAAATTCACTTACAGTCCTTTCATCTTTAAAGTAAAGTTTTTTCAGCCACTCAAGGATCCTTGCCTTCATGTGCTTTGCTGCATTCCGTGAGTAGGTTATGGCAAGGATATTTTTAAGCTTATTATCTGGTATCCTTTCGGAAAGAAGAAACTGCACATACCTCTTTGTGAGTGCACTTGTCTTGCCTGCACCTGCAGAGGCTTTAAGGATCATGTAATGGGGAAAAGTAAGTTCGCTGTCTCTTAAAAGTTCATTCATATAATTTCCTGTAAACCAGTACCTTTCCTTGAGTGGTCTGCTCACCTGTTCTTTTAATGAGTTTTTTCTTGTAAAGATTAAGCAGTCTTGTTGCTGCTGTATTAAGCTCCAGTCTCAGTTTTTTTGACAGCTCCTTTGCTGTGCACTTGCCTCTCTCGTTTATGATATGGAGGGTCTCTTTGAGATAATTATTCAGGTTACCTATTAGCACTTCTTTGCCGTTTCTCATGATTGCTATGGAAGAGAGTTCCTTTCTTTCAAGAGCGACCTCTATATTTTCTTTCTGGGTATCATCAAGGCCTTTAAGTATAATGAATCGCTCGCCGTACTCATTATTCAGGAGCCTGGAGATCAGTTTTGCCACAATCTCATCAGCGCAGGAGTAATCAATTATTCCTATGCGTGAAAAGTCAAGTGCTATGACCTCGCCATCCTTTTCTTTAACAATATCTCTTTCAATACGCTCTCTTATGGTCTGGCCTGAATTTCTCGTTACAAGGTCTGATGAGCCGTTTTTGAGCTCTTCTTTCAGAATCCTGTAAAGATCGTATATAACCATTTCACTCCTCACCCAGACTCAGGATCTCAGCAGCCCTTTCATGGGGTATCTGCTGGACTGACCTCAGTCTCCTTTCAATCGATCTCGATCTCCTTGCTGCATCCTCAATGGTGTTGCTAGCCTCGAGGAGTTTTTTGTGTGTTTTTTCAAGAAGTTCACCGAATTTTCCGAATTCTGTCTTTACTGCACCGAGGAGTTCCCATATCTCGCTTGAACGCTTTTCTATTGCAAGGGTCCTGAATCCCATCTGGAGGCTGTTTAGGAAGGCAGCAAGGGTCGTGGGTCCTGTAACTGTAACCCTGTATTCATTCTGGAGTGTTTCGAAAAGTTTCGGCCTTCTTAATACCTCTGCGTAAAGGCCTTCTACAGGAAGAAACATTATAGCAAAATCAGTTGTCAAGGGTGGATTGAGATATTTTTCCTTTATATCCTTTGCACTGTTTTTAATTTTCATTTCAAGCTGCTTTGCCGCTTCTTCTATAATGCCGTGGTCACCTGTTTCATAGGCATCAATCAGCCTCTGGTAATCTGCCTCATGAAATTTTGCATCTATGGGAAGATAAACAAAGCCACCCTTATCATCCTTAGCTGGAAGCTTTATTGCAAACTCAACCCTGTCACTGTTTTTCTTTGGAGAGAAATTTTTCACATACTGTTCTGGAGTGAGGATCTGTTCAAGTATGGCACCGAGCTGTATCTCACCAAGTATCCACATTGTCTTTCAATTTGAAAGCACCTTCTTAAGATCTCCAACACTTGAGGCGAGTGCCTGCATCTCACCCAGTCCTTTATGCACCTGCTCAAGTCCATCACTTACGAGTTTAAGGTATTCACCGAGCCTTTTCTCAAGGGTTGCATGGAGCTCTTTATCCAC
>JAOACK010000008.1 GCA_026417875.1 Thermodesulfovibrionales bacterium
TGCCAGCACCGTACTGACCTTCAGGGATAATACCCTCAAAATCAGCATACTCAAGACTGTGGTCGTCAACCAGCACGGCAAGTCTTTTATCAGCAGGATTCATTGAAGGTCCTTTTGGAACTGCCCATGATTTCAAGACACCATCCATCTCGAGTCTGAGGTCATAATGGAGGTGTCTTGCATGGTGCTCATGGACCACAAATATGGCCATCCTTAGAGAACTTCAAGAAGCTCTATATCAAATATCAGTTCCTTTCCTGCAAGTGGATGGTTTGCATCCAGTGTGACAGTTGTTCCCGTTATCTTTGTAATAACCACATCAACAAAGGAACCATTGTCCTGCCTTATCTGAAGATGCAGTCCTACCTCTGGTTTTATATGAGTTGGAAATTGACTCATATCAACATCCGCTGTTAGCTCTTCAAGATAAGGGCCATAGGCCTCATCAGGCGAAAGGACAACCGTCTTTGTCTCACCTGTATTCATACCTATAACAGCCTTTTCAAAGCCTGGGATCAGTCTGCCTTCTCCGATTGTGAATTCAAGAGGCTCTCTTCCGAGGGATGTATCAAACACTGTGCCATCACTCAGTTTTCCTGTGTAATGCACCCTAACGGTATCTCCTATGCCTGCTCTTGCCATAAAAAACTCCTTGGGGATTTACTTCCAGACACCCTGATAAAGAAAAATTCAATATTCAGGGGCAGCCCTGACAGTTCAGGGATGAAATCCCATTAGAAATTATAACATAACTTATGACGCTGTCAATTGAAGAGATATAATCTTTGACACACCCGGCTCTTCCATTGTCACACCATAAAGATAATCGCAGTAACTCATTGTGGTCTTGTTATGAGTTATAACTATAAACTGGATCATTTTTGAAAGCTCTTTCAGCATCTTTGCAAATCTTTCAATATTAGCGTCATCAAGAGGAGCATCAGCTTCATCAAGTATGCAGAGCGGGGCTGGCTTTATAAGAAAACTCGCTATAAGAAGTGAAAGGGCTGTCAGAGCCTTCTCTCCACCTGAAAGAAGATTTATATTCTGGAGTCTTTTGCCGGGTGGCTGGGCTATTACCTCTATACCACTTTCAAGGATATTATTCTCATCTGTAAGAACAATAGATGCCTTGCCACCCCCAAATAGGGAGCTGAAGACCTCGCCAAACTTCTCATTGAGTGCTTCAAAAGCTTCCCTTAGTTTTTTCCTTGTTGTGACATTTATCTTCTGTATTGCTTCCTCAAGTTCTCGGATAGAATTCGTTAAATCCTCCTGCTGCGTGCTCAAAAAATTGTATCGCTCCTTTATCTCCTCATACTCTTCTATGATACCGGGATTAACAGGACCGAGTTCTTCTATCTTCTTTCTTATAACCTCAAGTCTCTCTGAAAGCTCCTCAACGGTTCCTTCAACGGGAAGTTCCTTTTCATCAAGTTCTTCAATATTGATTCCATAATTTATATTTATGGAATCCCTTATTCCATCAAGTCTCACAACGGTCTCTGCTCTTTGAACATCAAGCTCGCTAATTTCTTTAAGAATGACTTCAAGGCCCTCCCTCATTGTTTTAATCTTTTCCTCTGCCTCTAAAAATCTTTTTCTCTCTTCCTGAATCTCCTGCCTCTCCATAAAAAGTCTTTCCTTCATCTCCAATATCTCTTTTGCATGCTCTGCTGTCCTTTGTTTGAGTTCTTCAATATTCTTTAAAAGATTCTCTCTATCCCTATCAAGACCCTCGATAGCAGTAAGAAGAATTCCCTTTTTCTCCTCTATTATTCTGATCCTCTTTTCCCCATCTTCTATCTCTTTAAGAAGGGAATTATAATTCTCTATCTTCTTTGTCTGGTTCATCCTGAGCTCAGTGTACTCCTGCCTCATTGCTTCCATGAGTTGCCTCTTTTCAAGGAGTTTATTTTTTACAGATTCTATGTCTGATTCAAGAACAATCCTTTTTTCCTCGAGATCCCCTATCTCCTCATCCATCCTTTTAAGCTCTTCACTTAATGTAACTTTCTCTTTCAAAGACTCCTCTCTTTCAATATGGAGCGTGGAAAGCCTTCTCTCAAGTCTCTCTTTTTCCTGAAAGGCCTTATCCAGAGAATGCTTTAGACCTGTTAAGCGACCTTCCTCCTGTGTGAGAAGTTCATCGATTTTTTGAATTTCCTGTTCAAGACCAGACAATATATCTTTTTTTGTCTGTATCTCACTGTTTTTTCTATCAATAAGTTTTTTAAGACTGTCAATATAGTGCTCGAGTTCCTTTATTTCTCTCTTTCTCTTGAGAACCTCTTTCCCCTTACCTGACCATATTATTCCATCTTGATCCACAACCTCTCCATCTATTGTAGCTATTCTATCACTGTAGCCTTCTTTTTTTATCCTTATTGCTTCCTCAATCGACTCAACTATTATTGTATCCCTCAATATAGCCTTAAGAAGATTCTCATACCTGCTATCGATAATCTTAACAATATCTATTGCTTTTACTGAATTTAATGTTAAAGAGGTATGCTCTGCTTCACTGGGAGAAAAAAGGCCTTCACTGAAAAAGGCTGTTCTTGAAAGTTCCTTTTCTTTTACAAGACTGACAGCCCTTTTGAGGTCCTCCGGTCCTGAAAGCATAAAGGTGTTAATCCTTTCAGAAAGTATTCCTTCAACTGCTCTCTCATATTTCTCAGGAACTTCAAAAAGGTCTGAAAGGACTCCTTCTATCCTGAGACCCTCTGCTTCCATAAAAAACTTCTCTGTTGCTTCATCAAGTACGAGCTCCCTAAGCGAGCTGAGCCTTGACAGACCTGATGCAAGCTCTTCCTTTGCCTTCTGAAGCTCCTCTGTGAGACTTTCAATATTATTTTCTATCGTTCCCATCTGATCAAGTAATTCTTCCTTCCTGTTTTTCAAAGAGAAGATCTCCTCAGAAGAAAATTTTATGTCTTTTTCTATAGTTTCTATTGTTCCATCCAGGTTACTCAGTAATTCCTGAATTTCTCCAAGTTCCTTTTCAAAAGAGAAAAATCTTTTTTCTATTGATTCAAGATTTGCCTCTATTCTTGTCTTATCATTTGACCACCTGCTGAGTTCTTCAGAAAGCCTGAAGAGCGACCTTCTCTTTTCTTCAAGACTTTGGTCCTGAAAAGCTATCTCCTCTTCTAATGATTTCAACTTAAGAGAAAGTTCCTCAATCTTAACTTTTATACTGTCAATCTCAAGATTCAGGGCATTCCTTCTGAGAGAGAGTTCTTCTACGTTCTTCTTGAGGTCCTCAACTTTTTTAAGATTCTCCTCTCCCTCAAATTCAAGCCTTTCCTTCTCTTTCCTTTTTGCCTCTGCCTCAGCTTCCATCTGGATTATTGTCTTTTCATTTTCTGCAATCAATCTCTCCTTTTCTTCAAGTGCCAAATAGAGATTTTCCAGAGCCTTTTCCTTTTCAATAAGGAAAAGTCTTCCCTGCTGTATAGAATTATCAAGAATATTGATTTCAGCCCTTAAAGCACCCTCCCTCTCCTTATGAATATTTATTTTTTCAAGTACACTGGAAAGAAATGAATTCAGCTGATTAAAGTGATTTTTCGCAAGGTAAAGTTCTATCAGCCTTCGTTCATCAGAGAGTTTTTTATATCTTTCTGCCTTCTTTACCTGTCTGTCCAGGCTGTTTAACTGCCTCTTGACCTCGTTGATAATGTCATTTATCCTCTGAAGATTTATCTTTGATTGCTCAAGTTTCTGAAGTGCCTCTGCCTTTTTTACCTTGTATTTTATAACACCAGCTATCTCCTCAATCAGGAATCTCCTCTCCTGGGGTTTGGCATTTATTAATTGGGATATCCTTTCCTGTTCAAAGATAAAGTAATTTTTTACATCCATACCTGTGTCAAGAAGAAGGTCTTTTATATCCTTTAACCTGCAGGAATTATTGTTTATGGCATATTCACTTTCTCCGCTTCTATATATCCTTCTTGTTATTACTGTAATATTATTGCCTCCCGAACCATTATCTTCTGAAGAGGGTAAAAGGCCTGATATATGGAGGGATACCTCGGCCATGCCTTTTGGTTTCCTCGTCTGGGAGCCATTGAAGATAAGCTCATCCATCTTTTCGCCCCTCAGGGATTTAGCACTCTGTTCACCAAGAAGCCACTTTACGGCATCGACAAGATTGCTCTTTCCACAACCATTGGGACCAACGATACCAGTAATCCCTGGATGGAGCTGGATGGAAATCCTTTCGGCGAAAGATTTGAAACCTGATAGTTCAATTTTCTCTATCTTCATTACAGGGCAATTCAGGAAGCCATCTCTATGAGTTTTTCTGCAATCTGGATTGCATTGAGGGCTGCGCCCTTTCTTAGATTATCTGCCACAATCCACATATTTATACCATTTGGAATTGATTCATCTTCCCTTATCCTTCCCACATAGACCTCATCCTTTCCAGCTACATGCACAGGAAGGGGATAGACATTCTTCTCTGGAGCATCGAAGACAATCACTCCGGGAGCTTGAGAAAGGATTGCCCTCACCTCATTTGCTGAGAGCTTCTTCTCTGTTTCTATATTTACACTCTCTGAGTGACCCCTGAAAACAGGTACTCGCACCGTTGTAGCGGTAACCCTTATTGAAGGATCCCCCATTATCTTCTTTGTCTCGTTTACCATCTTCATCTCTTCTTTTGTATAACCATTCTCAAGGAATTTGTCTATATGGGGCAGTACATTGAAGGCAATCTGGTGGGGATAAACATTACACTTTATATCTCTGAAATTAAGAAGGTCTGCTGTCTGCTGAAGAAGTTCATCCATTGCCTTTTTGCCGGTTCCAGAAACAGACTGAAAGGTGGTAACCACAATCCTCTTTATTTTTGCAACATCATGAAGTGGTTTAAGTGCAACGACCATCTGAATGGTTGAGCAGTTAGGATTGGCAATTATTCCCTTATGCCACTTAAGGTCTTGGGGATTGACCTCTGGAACAACAAGAGGAACATCGGGCTCCATTCTCCACTGACTTGAATTATCAATTACCACACAGCCCGACCTGACAGCCACTGGTGCCCATACCTTTGAACGCTCCGCTCCTGCTGAAAAAAGGGCTATATCCACTCCCTTGAAAGAGTCTTCATTGAGGGTCTCAACAGGAATCTCTCTACTACGGAATTCTATCTTCTTACCAAGAGATCTCTCAGAGGCAAAGGCCCTTAATTCCCTTACGGGAAAGTCCCTCTCTTCAAGTATAAGGATCATCTCCTCACCAACTGCACCTGTTGCTCCTACAACAGCAACTACATAGGAATCTTTCTTCTTTAACATATTAACTCCTGCTCATACCTTTTATATTTATTCTAAAAAATTTTCGTACTTTGTAGCTCCAAGAAAATTAAGTTAAGAAAGAATCTCAAATTTCAATCAGGGATTAATCATATCAGAGCATTGTTACATATTTAGCAACCAAGTCACCAACCTCTGTTGTTGTATATCCCATCTGACCTGCCTGAAGACTTTTAAGATGCTTTGATGTAACTTCAATAACCGCCTTCTCAAGAATTTCAGCTGCCTTAGTTTCACCAAGGTATTCAAGCATCATACCTCCAGCGCAGATAGCTGCCAGGGGGTTAATCATGTTTTTACCAGTATATTTAGGCGCAGAGCCTCCAATAGGCTCAAACATTGAAACACCCTGAGGATTGATATTACCACCTGCAGCAATTCCCATTCCACCCTGTATCATGGCTCCAAGGTCAGTTATAATATCTCCAAACATATTATCTGTCACAATAACATCAAACCATTCAGGATTCTTAACAAACCACATGGTTATGGCATCAACATGGGCATAATCCACATTTATATCAGGATACTCCCTTGCGACTTCATAAAAAACCCTCTCCCAAAGGTCAAAGGCATAGGTTAGAACATTTGTCTTTCCACAGAGGGTAAGCTTTTTATTCTTATTCCTCTTTCTGCAGTATTCAAAGGCAAATCTTATACAGCGTTCAACACCTTTTCTTGTATTGATTGATTCCTGAATTGCTACCTCATCAGAAGTGCCCTTTCTGAGGAAACCTCCCGCACCTGCATAAAGTCCTTCTGTATTTTCCCTTACAACGACAAAATCTATATCCTCTGGTTTCTTATTTTTTAGAGGACAATCAACCCCGGGGTAAAGTTTTACTGGTCGGAGGTTTATATACTGATCAAGCTCAAATCTTATCCTCAACAGGATACCCTTTTCAAGTATACCGGGTTTTACCTGAGGATGGCCTATTGCTCCAAGATAAATAGCATGAAAATTTTTAAGCTCCTCTATAGCACCTTCAGGAAGGGTCTCCCCTGTTCTAAGGTACCGCTCACCACCAAAATCATAATAGTGATAATTCAATTTAAAGCCCAGTCTTTGTGATAGAGCATCGAGGACCTTCACTCCCTCTCTTATAACCTCAGGTCCCGTACCATCACCGGGAATTACAGCAATATTATAGGACTTCACGGAAACCTCCTGTTTAAATTTCTGAGGAATATTACTTTGCTATTTTCTTCTTCACCCACTCAATAAGACCTCCGGCAGCTATAAGCTCCTGCATGAAAGGCGGGATTGGTTTTGCTCTGTACTGCTTACCGGTTGTGATATTTTTAATGATACCTGTACCGGCATCAATCTCTATCTCGTCACCCTCGCTTATATTGTCTGCTGCTTCTACTGACTCAAAAATTGGTAGCCCTATATTAAAGGCGTTCCTGTAAAATATCCTTGCAAAGCTCTTTGCTATAACTGCCTGTACTCCTGCAGCCTTTATGGCAATTGGTGCATGCTCTCTTGAAGAACCACAGCCAAAATTCTTGCCTGCAACTATAATATCACCTGGCTTGACCTTGGATGCAAATTCCTTGTCTGCATCCTCCATCACATGCCTTGCCAGTTCAGATGGATCAGAGGTATTCAGATACCGTGCGGGAATAATTGCATCGGTATCTATGTTATCTCCAAACCTCCAGACCCTACCTTTCAATAACATTGTTTATTATATACATTACAGATATGAAGAGTAAAGACTTTTTAAAAAAGATTGTTGATAGGTAAAATAGCAGCCTGAATAGTTCAATTGAGACTGTGCTATTTTCAATGTTTTAAAAGTATCTCCTTCACACTATTTAAGGTCATGAATTATATTATGAAAGGCTTCCGGTAGAAATATTTATCTGCCCTGGAAATAAAATATTTTTATATTCAGGTACCCTAGGGCTGGCATTTTTGTTAAAATAACTTCATGATGTCTCTATTTCATCTCGCTCATAAGAACTTAAAGCTAAAAACCTTCAGAACTTCTGCCCTGATCGTATCAATTGCTCTTGTCTCGGGCCTCCTCTTTGCAGGCTCCATAAGCATGAAAAGTGTACTTAAGAGTGTCAAAGTAGGTGCAGAGAGGCTCGGTGCTGACATCATGGTGGTACCAGAGGGCTATGAGGAAAAGGCACGTTCTACCCTCATAGCAGGTAAACCATCTGTCTTTTATATGCCTGGTGAGATATTTGATAAAGTTAGAAAGATAAAGGGTGTGAAACAGGCCTCACCTCAACTGTTTATAAAATCATTACCCTATCCATGCTGTAGCATCGTGGATGTTCTGCTTGTTGCCTTTGATCCGGAGAGTGATTTCACAGTTAAACCCTGGCTTCAGGAAACAATAAAAAGAAAACTTTCCAGAGATGAAATTATTATAGGTGCCTCCATACCTGTCAGTAAAGATGAGAAAATGACCTTCTATGGTAAGGAACTCACTGTTGTCGGTAAACTCTCAAAGACAGGTCTAGAATACATAGACCATGCGGCTTATATGACAATGGAGACAGCCCGTGAACTTATAAGGGTTTCAAAAATAAAAGCCTATGAGCCACTTAATATAAAAGATGATGTATATTCAGCAATACTTGTTCAACTTGATCCCGGGATATCTCCTGAAAGGGCAGCACTTTTTATAGAGTATGAAATAAAGGGTATAAAGGCAATTACCTCACAGGAGGTCATGCTTTCTGTGAAAAGACAGCTCTCTGTGCTCATGAGGACATTGTTTGGTATAGCTATAAGTCTCTGGATAGTAACAATAATACTTGTTGGGGTAATCTTTTCAATGATAGTTAATGAAAGAAAGAGAGAGATAGGTATCCTGAGATCCCTTGGAGCAAAACGGTCAGAAGTATTTTATCTCATTACAATAGAGGCGTTTATAATATCCCTCATCGGAGGAATTACAGGAATACTTTCTGGTGGTTTAATTATTTTAGCAATAAAAGAACCTATCAGGGTAGCATTCAATCTTCCCTATCTTTGGCCTGATGCCCTTTTTGTGCTTGCCGTAGGAATAGTAATACTGCTGATATCCCTATTAACGGGTACAGGAACAGCGCTATTTCCAGCTCTCAGAATAAGTAGAATGGAGCCCTATGAGGCTATAAGAATGGGAGAATGATTGAGGATTTAATATAAAACTTTAAAAAATAGGAGGTTAAAACATGTTAAGAATTTTTGTTATTGTAATTATTATCAGCTTATTTTCATCAGTCAATGCTTCAGATATAATTATTGAGGATGTATCAGGTATCTTTTCTCCAAAGATACCCGATGCTGGTGCTATCTTCATGAAGATAAAGAATTTTGGCAATATGGATGATGCAATTATAGATGCAAGAGTTGATATAAAAGGTGTTACAGTGGAACTTCACGATGTAAAGGATGGTCAGATGTACAGAATTGATAAAATCAATCTGCCAGCAAAAAGCACTGTAGAACTTAAAAAAGGAGGGCTCCATATAATGCTCTTCAAACTCCCCATTGAACTTAAGGAAGACCAGGAATTCAAGCTTACCATTATATTAGAAAAGGCAGGAGAGATCACTCTTCCAGTGAAACTCAAGAGCTCAAGACAGATGCACCATCATTCCCATTAGAAATTTCACTATAAAACCAGTGCGGCGAAAGATCAAAATAGGCATAAGCGCCTGTCTTATAGGTAAGAAGGTCAGATACAATGGTTCACATAAACTGAATAGAAACATAAAGAGATGGGCATCATCAAAAGGAATTGAATTAATCCCGGTCTGCCCTGAGGTTGAGTGCGGCCTTCCTGTTCCGAGGGAACCGATGATCCTCATTGGTAATCCAGAAGCTCCAAGGCTATTAACCATCGAGACTGGAATTGATTATACAGATAAATTAAAAAGATGGTCAAAGGAGAAATTAAAAGCCCTGAAAAAAGAAAAACTCTCAGGATTCATTTTTAAAAGTCGTTCTCCAAGCTGTGGATTAAGAAGTGTAAAAATAAAAGGTCATAGAAAAAAAATTAATGGTCTCTTTACTTCATCAATCATAGATAGCTTTCCAGAAATGCCTGTTACAGAAGATGATAGACTGAAAACACCAGCCTCACGGGAAAGATTTTTTAAAAAAATTAAAAACCATATGAAAGAACAAAAAGCATAAAATAAAAATGTAGAGAGTCTATTTCCCGCCTCCAAAGTAAATCCTTTATCAAGGATCTTTCTAAAGCCTCAAGTTTTTTCCTATAATCACAAATTTTTTTATAGAAATTTTCTATTTTTCTATCGCTAATTTATTTTTTAAAATTTTTTCCGGAAGGAGCATGGAGCCGTGTTCCACTGGTCTGTAAAATCAATGTTTGGTTGAAAGATGAACGGAAAACTTCCTTAAATTCTAATCATAATCTAAAATCTATAGATAAAATAAAAATCATAGAAAATATCTGTTGGATTTTTTTAAAAAAACTTGATATAAAAATTACATGGAGCTTATTGATGCAAGAGGAATTCCATGCCCCAAACCAGTCATGCTGGCTGAAGAAGCCCTCTCCAGGATTAGTGAAGGTATTATCGAAATACTAGTTGATAATGAGGCCTCTGTAAAAAATCTCACAAGGTTTGCTAACAAGAATGGCTTTTATACAGAGAATTTGAAGGAAGATAACTACTGGAGGGTAAAGATTGTTAAAGGTTATCCATGCGAGATTGAAAGTCCTCCGGAGAGTATGAAAAGAGCAGAAGAGGTAACAAGTTCTGAAGTCCTCTCACGACTGTCAGAATATTTCTTGATAGTGGCAACAGATACTATGGGCAGGGATGAAGAACTTGGAAGGGTTTTGATGAAGTCCTTTTTTGAGACCATGAAGGTCACAAAGGAATTGCCCAAGATAATATTTTTTATGAACACCGGAGTGAAATTAACAACCATAAATGAAGAGCTCATTCTTATCCTCAAGGATATAGAGGAAATGGGTGTTGAGATCTTCTCCTGCGGGACATGCCTTAAATATTACAACTTAGAATCATCCCTGAAGGTTGGTTACAGGGGCACATCAAATCATATTATAGAGAATATGAAAGACTACAGAACAGTCTGGATTGGCTGAAATTATCTATTAAAATGTCTTTTAAGGGAGGTAACATGAAAAGATTAACTTTGATGGTAATTTTTTTATTATGTCTTATTCCTGTTATTTTATTAGCCTCTGAAAAGATTTCTCAAAAATATCCTACAAAAGAAGAACCGATGATAGTTGATGAAAAATCAAAAACAGTAATGATCTATACAGAGGTTCATGAGATGAATGTCCATCAGTACAATGTCCACTGGGGAGTGGTATTCAAGGATGGTAGATTTGCGGACAGGGCTATACTTAAGGCCTATGTTAATCAGCTTGATTTTCATGATGCCTTGATAAAAATCGGCGCAAAACCCGGAAACAATCTTAATAAAGACACTATAGGCTCCTATGTGGAAGGCGATGTATTGGAGGTTAAAGCAACCTGGCCAGGTCTTGGCAAGGAACTGTCTCTGGAAGAGATATTTGAAGATACATCAGGAAAAGGGTTTTTAATTAAATTTGGAGGTAACAGAAAGGCATCAGAGGAACAGAAGACAGGATGCATAACCTGTCTTGAAAGCTGCTGGATATCCATTACTAGTAATGCAAACTATCCCCAGACAGGGTCAATAAAGAGATTTATCAATCCTAATTCAAGATTCAGGGGAAGGGCTGATGTCCTTCCTCCAGATGGACAGCCTGTCATATTGATTTATAAATTGAAAAGACAATGAAACTTTCTGTAATTATTCCTGCACTGAATGAAGAAAATTTTATTATTAGATGCATAGAATCAGCAAAAACACTTAATCCCTCAGAGATTATAGTCGTTGATGCTGGAAGCAGTGATAAAACAGCTGAACTTGCTGAAAGGGAGGGTGCACTGGTTATAAAATCATCCCCAGGCAGGGGCATCCAGCTAATGAAGGGTGCCCTTGCATCAGAGGGTGAAATACTAATGTTTCTTCATGCTGATAGCATTATCTCTGAACCTTTAGATATAAAAAGTTATATAAATAATGGTTTTTCAGGAGGATTTTTAAGACTGAAATTTGATTATCACACACTCTCCCTGAGGCTTGTGGAATTTTTTGCAAACCTTAGAGCAAAACTTCTAAATCTCCCCTATGGAGATCAGGCTATCTTTGTAAGAAGAGACATATTTTATGAAATCGGGGGGTTCAGGGATTATCCTTTTTTAGAGGATATTGATTTTGTCATGAGATTGAGAAAAAGAGGAAGACTTGCAAGCATACCTGTACCGGTCATTGTCTCGTCAAGAAGACTGTTAAAGGGTTATCCCCTCTCACCCATTTTTGTAAGCCTGAGAAACGTTATGATTGTAATGCTTTTTCTAATGGGATTCAGTCCCTTCAAGCTTAAAAGACTTTACAAATGAGGTAACCATGGAAGAATCTGTATTAAAAAGATATAGGGATGCGGCAAAAGAAATAGAAAAGTCATTATGCTGTCCCACATCATACAATCCTGAATACCTGAAGATTATTCCTCAGGAAATACTTGAAAAAGACTATGGATGCGGTGATCCATCAAGATATGTTAGGCAGTCTGAGACTGTCCTTGACCTCGGCTCAGGAGCGGGAAAACTCTGCTACATAATGGCCCAGATAGTAGGACCTGAAGGAAAGGTTATCGGAGTTGATATGAATGACGAGATGCTCTCGGTAGCAAGAAAATACCAGAATACCATAGCAGAAAAACTCGGATACAGCAATGTGGAATTTAAAAAAGCAAGGATTCAGAATCTTAGACTTGATCTTGAAAGAGTTGATGAATATCTGAAAAAAAATCCTGTCAGGACATCAGATGATCTGATATTACTAAACAGCTTCTGTGAGAAACTTGAAAAAGAATCTCCTCTTATACCTGATAATTCCGTGGATGTTGTTGTATCAAACTGTGTTCTTAATCTTGTAAAGGAGGAGGACAAAAATAATCTTTTCAGAGAGATTTACAGAGTTCTTAAGCCAGGTGGAAGGGCTGTGATAAGCGATATAGTCTCTGACGAGGATGTGCCCGAACACATGAAAAAGGATCCTGAACTCTGGTCCGGATGCATTTCAGGCGCACTGAGAGAAGATCTATTTTTAAAGGCCTTTGAAGATGCAGGCTTTTACGGTACCAGGATACTTAAGTGGGATGATGCGCCCTGGAAGATAGTTGAAGGTATAGAATTTAGATCTTTAACAATCGTAGCCTATAAAGGTAAAGAAGGAGCATGCCTTGATAAAGGTCATGCAGTTATATATAAAGGGCCATTCAGAAAGATCGAGGACGATGATGGCCATGTCTTTGAAAGGGGAAAAAGAATTGCTGTCTGCGAAAAGACCTTTAATGTGCTTTTAAAGGAGCCCTATGCTGAAAATTTTGTTTTCATCCAGCCTTCTCAGCCTGTCTCACCTGTACCATTCCCATGCAGTGAAAAGATTGTTTACAGACATCCTTCAGAGACAAAAAAGGGAGTAGTCTTCAGCAATAACTCATGCAGTTCCTCTGATTGTTGTCCTAACTTTGAGCCATTCAGTGAAAGACTTAAAAGACTTAACCTTGTTTTACAGAAGAAAAGAATCAGGATTATACAGTTAAATCTCGGAAATCGCTGCAATCAATCATGCCTGCACTGTCATGTAGAGGCCTCTCCTTCAGGAAGGTTTATGGAAAGAGAAATAATAGAGAAGGTTATAAAATTTCTAAAGAAAAATCCAGGTCTTGATGTAGACATCACAGGTGGCGCACCTGAACTCCATCCTGATATAGAGTATCTCCTTAAAGAAATAGTAAGTTCGGTAAACAAAATTTACCTTAGGACCAATCTAACTGCTCTCATGGAACGTACTGAATTGATCCGGCTCTTCAAGGATCTGGAAATCGAATTGATCGCCTCACTTCCAGACATATCCGAAGAAAGGACAGACCTTATGCGAGGTAGAGGAGTTTTTGAAAGGTCTATAGAGGCTCTCAAAAAATTAAATGACCATGCCTTTGGAATAGAATCCCCTCTTCACCTCGTCCATAACCCTCCGGAGTATCTCTTACCTGAATTTCAGGAGATTGTTGAGAAAAAATACAGAGATTACCTCAGAGAAGAATACGGCATTTCATTTACCAGACTCTTTGTTCTCAACAACATGCCTGTTGGAAGATTTAAAGAAAGGCTTTATAAAAAAGGACAGTATCAGAATTATATGGCCATGCTTGCTTCAAATTTTAATCCCTCTACAGTTGAGAATCTCATGTGCCTTTTCATGATAAATATAAACTATGAAGGAAAGGTATCAGACTGTGACTTCAACAATATGCTTCAGCTCTATCTGAATGCCAGTATTGATGACCTATCAATTGATTACCTGAACGGTAGAAATATCATAACAGGTGACCACTGTTATGGATGTACTGCACTGAGGGGTTCTGGATGCTATGGAAGCGTACTTAAATAAAATATCAGAGACAGAAGAATCTCAAAAGAAGACAGCCCTTTTAGAAGGCTGTACTTATTGCGGTAAGTGTAAGAGGGCCTGCCCCTTTCTTGAAAGATACGGCCTCCCCTCAGAAATAATTATTAGTGAATCCGACTCTGTCTTTCTCTGCACGAATTGCAAAGCCTGCGACCTGGTCTGCCCGGAATCTCTTTCTCCATCTGATGCTCTATTGAATCTAAAATATGAACTGATCAAGAGAGACAGAATCAGTATAACCACAAAAAAGGCAATATATTCATCCAGTAGCTATGCAATGAGGGGTCATAGATTTCCTTTTGTTTATTATTCAAGGTCAGAGAAGGCCTTCTGGCCAGGTTGCTCCCTTCAGGGTACAAGACCGGACATTGTAAGAAAGCTTGTCAGAACCTTAAAGACAGGGCTTGTGCTTGATTGTTGCTTTGACCCCTTATTCCAGAACGGAGACCTTGATGGAGTGAGGACAGCCTCGGAGAGGATAAAGGAAAGACTAAAAAAACATGGAATAAATCATCTTATCCTTGGATGCACCAACTGTAAAAAGATATTCTCCCTTTACATGCCTGAAATAAAGACAGAGCATGTGCTTGAGACCATGGCTGAAATTCCTTTCTCAAAAAATTTTCATCTTAAAGAGCTTTATCTCCATCATCCCTGCCCTTCTTTCCGTTTTTCTATAAGAGAAGTAGCCAAGAGATTTATACCATCTTCAGTCAATATTATTTTGGAGTCATCCCGACCACTCTGCTGCGGACTTGGAGGTTCTGCAAGTGCTATTTCAGAAGAGCTATCAGACAGATTTACAGAGAAGATAATTGCTGATTCAAAGGAAAAACCGGTCATAACATACTGTATGGGTTGCAAAAATAAATTTCTCAAAAAAGGAAAAGAGGCATATCATATACTTGAATTCCTTACAGATGTAAAACCTCTTAAAAGTACAGTATCTTCAGGGAAAAAGTGGGTCAACAGATTTCTGCTTTCAACAATCTATAAACTCAAAAACAAAAAATTCCTTTTTGGACTCTCTCTGGTCCTTGCAATACTTCTTGTCACCTATTTAAGAAAGGCTGGATATATTTCTTCAGAATCCCTTTTTGATTTCATAAGAAAAAATAAGGTGCTCGCACCTTTATTATTTATACTGATCTATTCAATAGGTCCGAGCCTCTTTATACCCAGTCTTCCACTCACAATCGGAGCAGGTTTTCTCTGGGGACCTTTCTGGGGAGTCCTTTTTTCCATTACTGGTGCAACCTCAGGTGCCTTTGTCTCATTCCTTTTGAGTCGCTATCTTATGGGTGAGACAATAAAATATAAATTTGGATATGAGAGATGGAACTGGTTAAATGAAAAGGTTAAGAGACACGGCTGGAAGGCTGTTGCCTTTGCAAGGCTTCTTCCCATTCTTCCCTTTCCTGTACTAAATTATCTATTCGGTATTACACCCATTCCTGCTTTACACTATCTATGGAGTACCTGTGTCTTTATGCTTCCAGCTTGTATTGCCTATGTCTATTTCGGTAGTTCTATGGAGCAATTAATATTCAGAGGCAATTTAAAGGCAATTATTTTAGGAATACTTTTTGTGTCCCTCTTAATGCTTCTTCCTCTTGTAATAAAACCTTTATTTAAAAAATTGAGTTCAGAAAATGGAAGATAAAGCATGCATTGGGATCATCTTCAGGACCCCTGATTATGGTAAAGTAAAGAAGAGACTTGCCTCAACAATAGGAGAAGAAAGGGCCCTCCGGGCCTACACCGTCATGCTCTATGCAACCATTAGCAATGTATCAGGACTGGATAGAATAGATATATTTGGTTTCTATGAAGGAAGATTTCCCGAAGAGATAAGCACAATAAGCAGGTTCAAGGAAATCCTTCCTCAGGAAGGGCAGGAACTGGGAGAAAGACTCTTAAGAGCAATAGAACGCCTTTCTAAAGCAGGTTATAAAAAAATCCTATTAATAGGAGCTGATTCCCCTGATCTGCCTGCTGATAATATAAAAGAAGCTTTTAGAGCCCTTGATAACTTTGACCTTGTCATAGGTCCTTCAGAGGATGGAGGATATTATCTTATAGGTATGAAAGAACCTCTTTTCTTTATCTTTCAGGAGATCCCCTGGGGAGGGAGCGAGGTTTTAAAAACAACACTCAGGATGGCGTTACAAAAGGGGCTTTCTGTCTATCTTCTTCCGAGATGGTATGATATAGACACAGAGAAAGACCTAAAAAGATGGTTCAGTAAGTGCCTGAATTATTGAGAAGGAGTTTTAAGTATTTCTCTTTTATAAGCACTGGGTGTATAGCCAGCATATTTCTTAAAATATCTTATGAAATTACTCAGATCATTAAAACCCACCTCTGCTGCAACATCAGATACTGTTCTGTCAGGATCTCTCAGAAGTATCTTTGCCCTTTCAAGACGCAGCAGGCAGAGTAATTTCTTCGGACTGATACCTGTATATCTCCTGAATATCCTGCAGAAGTGAAACCTGCTGAAACCTGCCTCCCTTGCCATATCTAATATTGAAAGTTTGTCACCGAGATGTTCATTCATGAAATAGATTGTTTTTATTATACTGGCAGGAATATCTTCAATAGGCTTGTCAAGAAATTTAAGCACATCTGTTACGGGGAATGCTGTCCTTTTCTCTCTTGCTCTTCTTTTAAGGGTTAAAAGCTCATTCAATCTTTTTTTAAACTCATTCAGGTCGAATGGTTTTTTAAAAAATTCTCTTGCTCCTGCCTTGAATGTCTTTATTACAATCTCTTCAGAAGTTTCCTCTGTTAAAAATACAACCGGAATCTCGGGTCTCAAATTCTTTATTTCTTTTAAAATCATGAGGCCCTTGACTGGATTATATCCTGAATCAAGGATAAGAAGATCCATATCCATTTTTTTGATACGGTCACTCTGGCTGAGAGGGTAAATAAAGACAGACTCTCCCTCCAGTGAGAGAGTATTATAAATCTTTTCCTCTCCTTCTGTGAGCACAACAACAGGTCTTCTAGTCATATATATAAAATGCTCCCTGAATTATTTATTAATTATTAACTTTCTAAAATAAAATAAGCAATATTTGTGCCTGTAAAAATTGCTATGAGAATTCATAATTTTAAAATATCAAACTTCTTAAATATGTGTGTTTTCGCAATAAATTGTGAGTTTTCACACAGTTATAGGCAGTATAGCATGACATAATGGAAATTTTGCTCATTCTTGAGATAAAACCCTCCTGTCCTGTACCATAAATTTATGGAGAGAGAGATATTGAAAGATTACTTTACTGATGGGGATATCGAAAACCTTTTAAGAAAAAAGATCCTTGAACCCTGTCATGCAGAGGGTCTGGAATATTTCAGGCTCTCACAGGAATTTAAAAAATACTACAGGGGAACTGTATTTCATGAAAAGGGTTTTATACCAGGTTATCCAAGAATTCCCAGGATACTGCATCTTGAAAATGGCATAAAGAGATATTTTAAAAACTCTTTTTATATAGAAGAAAAGATGGATGGCTATAATGTGAGGTTATGTCTTATCAACAGCAGACCCCTTGCCTTTACAAGGGGTGGTTTTGTCTGCCCTTTTACTACAGACAGGATTGATGATTTTGTAAATCCCGATTTTTTCAGAAAATATCCTGATTATATTATCTGTGGAGAGGTGGTTGGACCTGGAAATCCTTACAACATAGAGACCACTTCATATATTAAGGAAGATGTGGCCTTCTTCGTATTTGACCTGTTTAATGAAAAAGGTGAGAGGCTTCCTCCGGAAAAAAGATATGCTATTGTCAAAGAGTTCAATATGAAAGAGGTCAGGAGATGGGGTCCTTTTTCAGCCACAGAAATAGAAAAGATTAAAGAGATTGTACTTGAATTGAATTATTCAATGAGAGAGGGCATTGTGATTAAATCCATTGACGGAAAGGTGAATCTTAAATATGTTACCCTTTCATCCTGCCTGAGGGATCTAGAGGCAACAACCCATCTTATAACAGAGCTGCCAGCTGGTTTTTATATCCAGAGGATACTTAGGGCAATATTCTTCAGCAATGAATTTAAAATACCTCTTACAGAGGAATACCTCCTTGAATCTGCAAAGGCTTTCTACCTAAAACCCCTTGAAACCCTCAGGAGTGTTGAAAAGGGTAAAGGTATAAGAGAGGTCTTCAGCGTAAAGGTAAAGAACAAAACAACAATTAATAAGCTCATTAAACACCTAAGCAGGGCAGGTATAAGAACAGAACTCCTTGAGATAAAAGAAGAGCAAGGTTATTTTAATTTCAAATTTGCAAGGCTCTATACAAAAGGAACAAAGGAGTTCAGACAGAGGCTTATGGGAAAGTCCTTTTATGATTAATCCCCTAAAGGGTCCTTGAATATCGCTTCAAGTTCAATCTTTAAATCTTTGAGCAACTGAGACTCTACTGTTCCCTTTCCCTCAGCTTTTATAATTAAAGAAAAACTGCCTACTTCATTGAAATATATTTCAACAGAATTAATCTCTGGATCAACGATCCAGTATTCCTTAACACCAGCCCTTTCATAAACTCTAAACTTCTCCCTTATATCTCGGAAAGCAGTAAAAGGTGAAAGAATCTCTATCACGAGATCAGGTGCTCCATATATACCATCCTTCTTTATGATATCTTTTTTTTCCCTTGTTATGAATATAATATCAGGCTGGAAGGCATTTTCATCATCAAGATAGACATCCACTGGTGAGGATATTACTATACCCTTTCCCTGCGTAGAATTCCTGATTCTTTCCACAATATTTCCAAGTACTATCTGGTGGCGGGGATTTGGTGCCGGTGTCATAACAAGCTCACCTTCTATTAGCTGGTATGGTGCTCCCTCTGGAAGTAATTTATAATAATTAACAGAGAGTCTTTTCTCTTTAATCAACGGCATAATTCATTATACCACATGCAGAAATTCTTTAAGTTTGAACTCCTCTGAGGAGTGTAGTCCTTTTAATTGCACCGAGCAGATAATCCTTGAATTTCTCAGGAAAGAGCCATTTTATACCGAGTTTTTCAGCCCACTTTATTAATCCCTGGTCTGCTGTTACTAAAAGGGCATCAAGCTCCATGGCAAGTAAAAGAAGATCAACATCCTCCTTGCTGTCAATAATTCCTTCCCTGAGTGCCTCCCTGTATTTCCTTCTAAGGTCCTGTATGATCTCCTCAGGGCTCTTTTTCTCCACATCCCTGACAGCCCTCTCAGCAATCCTCAGACCTTTATTTACCCTTTCCCTAATATCCTCTATCAATTCATAAAGTAGAAAAGCAGGGCACTTAAGCTCATGCATCTTTGGAGGTTTCTGATGCAAAACAACCAGGAGATCACCTGGTATCTTGCTCCTTTCCACAAAATGCATCAGCTCTGTAAATATAGAAGGAGGCATGTAAAACTCCAGTATATGAATCTGGGCAGCAAGAAAGAGAAAGGTCTCAAAGGCCTGAGTGGGATTGTCTCCAAAGCTTGCCCTTACATCTGGATTCACAAAAAGGCTTGTATCAAGCACGACCTTCTGGGGTGTTATTATAACAGAGTCCTGGGTCTCTCTCTTTTCCTCTTTTTCGACTTCCATTAGATNAATGATACAGGATAATACACGGGTGTTGCAACATAAAACCAGATGGCCTCATTTTTCTGATACAGAGTGGAAGGTTTTACCTTCTGATGATGATAGTTTCAGAGAAAGGTCCTTCCCGGGAAGGACCAACGGCTGTAATTCTGTAAATAACCTCTTTAAAATCTCCTGGCTCATCCACATATAGGGGATAGGCAGCTTCTCCGACAGGTGTAAAACTTTCACCGTAACTTCTGTATATCCTGTAACCCTTTATCCATTTTTCAGGATTTTCTTTCCATGTAAGCATAACCTTTTTATCAGAGAGAACAAATCTTAACCCCTCAGGTTTCGAAGGTATATAGTCCTCAGGCCTAACGGTCACCTCAGCTGCAAAACCCTCCACAGAATCTCTCTTACATCTCAGTCTGTAAGTCCTAATCATATTTGGCTCGGGTGTATCTTTAAAATAGCTGTCCTTAATCGGTTCTTTATTCAGAATCTCCTCCCTGCCATCCTCCACCTTGTAGAGATTGTAATGACATTCAGCAGATAAATTCCATGAAAGAACGATTCCATCATCTATTATCCTGAAATTAAATGAAGCCGGATAATCAGGTAAGGAGATTGAAGGAATTAACAATTTCCCTTCTTTTCTGTAGCCATCCACTGATACTGTTACAATAAGATATTCCACTGCCTCACCTGTATAGGGGCTGCTATCTGTAAAAGAGTGCTCCCTGGTCTGGCCTATTTTGATAAATGATCCCTGGCTCTTTTTGAAGATTTCAAAATATACTCCTTCCCTTGAATGATAATTCCAGTTTATTCTAATGCCATCAGGTCTGATGAGATAATTTATTTCTGAAACAGGCTCGGGAATTATAAATTTCTTATATGAAGGTTCACCCTTCTTACCGCAACCATGAAGTAGAGATGAAATAAAAAATAAATAAAAGAGATAACAGAAGACAACTGATAATTTCATTAGGTGACCCTTTGAATCAATCTCTTAAGTGCACTTATCTGTCTTCTTACTTCCCTGAGAGATGTGCCGCCTTTTGAATTCTTTGCACTAACAGAACCCTCTGGTGAGAGGAGCCTGAAGATATCAGATTCAATGAGGGGTGAAAATTTTTTCATCTCATCAATGCTTAATGTCTCAATGGACTTACCATTCTCTATGCAGTATCTTACAATTCTGCCAGTTATTTCATGAGCCCTTCTGAAGGGAAGGCCCTTTTTTACAAGATATTCAGCCAGATCTGTGGCCAAAGAGAATCCACCTGAGGCACTATACATGGCATCTTTATTAAATTTAATCAGGGGAAGCATCTCAGTTAGTAATCTCAGGCATGCCTTCACTGTATCAACGGTATCAAAGATAGGTTCCTTGTCTTCCTGCATGTCCCTGTTGTATGTAAGAGGAAGACCCTTCATGACTGTAAGAAGACTAATAAGGTTTCCGTAAATCCTTCCTGTTTTTCCCCTAATAAGCTCAAGGACATCGGGGTTCTTTTTCTGGGGCATAATGCTTGAACCCGTTGTATAGGCATCTGGCAATTCTGCAAAGTTAAATTCTGAAGAAGACCAGAGAATAAACTCCTCAGAAAGTCTTGAAAGATGCATCATAAGTACTGAAGTATTAAATAAAAACTCAAGGGCAAAATCCCTGTCAGAAACAGCATCCATACTATTAAGTGCTATCTCTTTAAATCCGAGCTTTTTTGCAACGAAATCCCTGTCAGTTGGAAGGGATGTTCCAGCAAGGGCACAGGCTCCAAGAGGCATAACATTAATCCTTTTAAGATTCTCCCTGAACCTCTCTGAATCCCTTAAAAGCATCCAGGCATAGGCAAGAAGGTGATGGCTTAGCAGCACTGGCTGGGCTCTCTGAAGGTGGGTATATCCAGGCATTATGTACTCCTTGTATTTTTCAGCAAGTTTAATAATAACCTTTATTAGTTTATCAATGAGTTTTAATATCTCTCTGACTTCCTCCCTTAGATAGAGTCTCAGGTCAGTAACCACCTGGTCATTTCTGGAACGGGCGGTATGAAGTCTTGCACCTGCCTCACCAGTTCGTTCCGTAAGATTATATTCAATGTTCATATGAACATCCTCAAGCTCTTTTTTAAAATCAAACCTTCCTTTCTCTATGTCTCTGAGGATATCCTTGAGACCCTTGATAATCTTTCTGCCATCAGACTTTGAGATGATACCCTGCTTTATGAGCATTTCCGCATGGCTGATACTTCCAAGTACATCGTATCTTGCAAGTCTTTTATCAAAGGAGATAGATTCAGTAAATTCCTCAACAGAGGATGCAGTGCCTTCTTTGAATCTTCCTGACCAGGGCTTTTTCATAAAATCTCCATTAGTCTTGATATTGCAAATTATACCATAGTTATGGAGTATTGCTGAATTTGCCAGCTTGTTTTCGATTGGCATAATTAAGTGATCTAATCATGCATAACAAGAGATTCTTTACCCTTAAAATAAATAGCCCTGAGCTTTCCGGTTTCTATAAAATCCTCATCGATTATTAAATAGTTACCCTTTGTAACCTCATCTTCAGGCATGCAGGTTATACTGATTATCTCTTTAAGAGAAAGTCCTGCCTTCCTTAATAGCCTGAGTTCTTCGAAGAATGCCCTTCCATGCTCCACACCCCTGGCTCCACTGTCCGTACCTATATTGATCTTCACACCTATAGAATTAGCATAATTTATTAAATCCATATGATGCCTTAGAATCCTCTCAATAACCTGCTGCTCACTGTCTGATAAATTTCTTGAAAAGGCTAACAGGGCAAAAAGGGTGGGCGTCCATGAGACCCTTCTTTCTTTCATTAACTGGATTAGGTCCTCAGTGATGAAATATCCATGCTCAATTGAGCTAACACCAGCCATTATTGCCTCCTCTATGGCTCTTCTACCATTAGCATGGCAGATAACTTTAAGATTCTTCTCACGGGCAAAAGAGCATATGAATCTTAACTCCTCAAAGGAAAATCCACCATTTGAGAGCATATTATTAAATCTTGGATCAATCACCCCTGAATTGAGAACCTTGAGAAAATCAGCTCCTTTTTTTGAAATCTCTTTGACGACCTCCTCTACCTCATCCATCCGGGTTATTCCCCTACCAAGAAAGGAGCCATAGAAACCCTTTTTATACAGAGCAACTCCAGCAACCTTTACATTTATAAAATCCTTTAATATCTCTCTTGCCAGAAAACCAGAGGCATTTTTAAATCCCATTTCCCATACCTCAAAGATTCCATGGCTCAAAAGTTTTTTTCCTATAGAGATAATTCCATCCCTTGAGACTTCCTTTCCATTAATTACAAAATGTATATGGCAGTCTCTAAAGGGTGGTATAATCATAAAAAATATTCTAAAATAATGTATGGATTTTTTCACAGAACTCTCTCCATTAATGCAGACTCTCATAGCCACCTCTTTTACCTATCTCCTTACAGCAGTTGGTGCATCAGGGGTATTCTTTGTAAAAGAAATAAAGGAAAAACTCCTTGACGGCATGCTCGGTTTTGCTGCTGGAGTGATGATTGCAGCAAGTTACTGGTCCCTTCTTGAACCATCTATAGAGATATCTGAAAAACTTGGTAGTTCAAGATGGTTTCCACCTCTAACAGGTTTTATACTGGGAGCCCTCTCCATGAGGTTACTCGATGCTTTACTCCCCCATCTCCATCCGGGCTTTCCTTCAGAGGCTACAGAGGGAATTAAGACAAAATGGAAAAGAACAACACTCTTTGTCTTTGCTGTTACACTTCACAATATACCTGAAGGCCTTGCTGTTGGTGTAGCCTTTGGTGCGCTGAAAGAGGGAATAGCCTCTGCAACACTGCCTGGTGCAATAGCCCTTGCCATTGGTATCGGAATCCAGAATCTTCCAGAAGGCTTAGCGATATCGATGCCCCTTAGAAGAGAGGGGTTTTCCAGGCTTAAAGGATTCTTTTACGGACAGCTCTCAGGAATGGTTGAGCCGATTGCAGGCCTTATAGGTGTTCTGGCTGTATCTACATCTCTCCAGATCCTTCCATATGCCCTGAGTTTTGCAGCAGGTGCCATGATATACATTGTTATAGAGGAGTTAATACCAGAATCCCAGAGGAAAGGAAATACTGATATTGCAACTATGGGTGCAATTACAGGATTTGCTATAATGATGGTTCTTGATGTGGGACTGAAGTCCTGATTTAGTCAGAATGGCTGAACTTTAAGATTCATTTATTTTTAATTGTTATATAACCTGAAAGGAGAATGAGAATACCACCGATAACAGTTTTTATATCTATGAGCTCCTTTAAAAATACCATGCCGAGTATGATTGAAAAAAAAGGCTCAAGATAACCGATAAGACCTCCTCTTATAGCAGTAACTGTCTTCATTCCATAAAAATAAAGTACTGGTGCTAGTGTAGAATGCACTATTCCCATTATCAGAAAAGCCCAGAGACCTTTCATAATATCTGCTGTCGTGCCTGAAAAAGGAAGTAGCATCAGGGTAATTAATGTATTCTGAAAAAAGGTCAGAATTACTGGATGGTACTGAGGTGCAAGTTTCCTGATCAAGATTATAAGCATGGCATAGGCAAGACCTGAAAGGAGTCCTGATATTATTCCAAGTGAATCACGGTCACCAGCTCCTACGGCACGATAAAACTCTTCAGGTGAAACTCCCAGCATTATCCATAACCCCGCACTTGCTATAAGGGCTGCAATAATTGTAGTTAAGGAAAATCTCTCTTTAAGAATTAAAGGTGCAAGAAAGGCTACCATTACAGGAGCAGTATAGTGTGTGAGCACTGCATTGGCAATAGATGTATTTTTATAGGCATAAAAGAATGTAAAGGTATTTACAAGACTCACTGGAGCAAGTACAAAAAGAGGAAGGACACTTTTAAATGTAATCTCCCTCCACAGGTCCTTTTTAAGAAGGATAATAATACCTGTTGTCAGAGCTGAGATTAAAGCCGCATAGAACATAAGTACCGTTACAGTCATTCCAGAAAGCTTTATGACAACACCAAGGGAGCTCCAGAGAAAGATAGCAAGGATAACTGAAGCCATCTTAAAGTTCTAACTCTCTTATTTGCTTAAGGACATATTCCCTGATTTCTCTTGGCGATCTTTTATTTATTAAGACCCTTCCATTATCTATCGCTGGCATTAGTAACTCCTCCTGGATACCTCCACATTTACAGGTATAGGAGAGTTCTGAGTAGGGCACAATCTTTCTTGAGCCACAGTCCCTGCAGTAAAGAACCCTCTTTCTGCCAGACCACTTTCCTCTCTTAGCAAATGGTCTTCCTTCAATATCCATTATATCCATGGCAAAATCTATGACAGGTGCATTGCTTATAGACTGTGCCAATACCATAACCATCAACAAGAGGGTTAAGCAGGGGGATATCTTCTTCTTTGATTCCACCACTAACAAAGAACTTCACATGTTTGTAACCCCTCAGGTCAAGCTCCCATCTGCACTCTTCAAGGATTCTGAAGAAATTTCCCCTTCTTGAAGAAGGCGTATCAAACCTTACAGCATATAATTTATCTTTCAGAGCCTCCGCCACATTTATGACCTCAAACTTCTCATCCTGCAGTGTATCTATCAGGGCAACCCTCTTGACCTCTGGTTCAAGAACTTCATCATAGGCCTTAATTGCCTCCAGGGTCGAACCCATGCATAGTACAAGGGCATGGGGCATTGTGCCCATAGCAGACTCACCTATTAATTCTCCAGACTTTACAACAGCTACTCCATCAGCTCCTCCTATAAAGGCATTCCTCTCAATCATCGGTGCAAGTATAGGGTGCATCCTCCTAGCACCAAAACTTATGACAAGTCTATGACCTGCGAGCTTTTTGAATCTTGCTGCCTTTGTTGCAATACCTGATGCCTGGCATATTAAACCTAAAATAGCTGTTTCATAGACACAGAAGTCCTGATACCTTCCCTCTATCTCCATCACTGGTTCATAGGGATAAAATATTGTACCCTCTTTCATTGCCCTGAGTTTTACAGGAAGGTTTTTTACAAGCTCAAGAACCTCCTCAAGACCTGCAAAAACTCCCCATCTCCATCCATACGGCAGGTCCTTGGCAATAAATTCTGCCCTGACAAGCGGGTTTACCCCCTTTGCCCTGAGGATTTTAAGGGTTCTCTCAAAATAGACATCAGTAATCTTACCATCAATGATATCCTTTGGATCTGCTGTATGAAACATAAAAACCTCCACATATATTTTTAAAATTTGATTCTATTTTAACTTAAGATAAAGAATGTTATAAATGGGAATTACTCAGCTCAACTATTGATTCCGTCCTTAATATATAAAAGAATCTGATAATTAAATCACTAAAATGCTAAACGTAAATTGCAGATAGGAAAAGGGCAGGTATGCCTCAAAGTCTTTACAGAGCGACAGAATTTATTATTCACTTGATAATAGCCTTATTCACCATGAAGTGAGTCTTGTGATGTGGTTAATGAAGGCCATTTCTTTTCTGGGTATTCAGTATAAGGTGTCTGAGAAGGGGCCTCCAAAAAATCAAAGATTTTTTGGGGTATGGTATTGCCTTTTCGGCACACCTGCCTTTTAATTGTAAGAATATCATAGATTTCTATCGGCAGATTCGGGCTAAAAGTAAAATTTGACAACAGGAATAAAAAGCATTATACTTTATTGTAAATTTATGAATCGGAATTATTGGAGGTTTAATCATGGAAGTAAAAGTATATACAGAGGATTATGTTCTTGAAATTGAGGGAGTAAGATACAGACACCATCCTAATGGTGGCGGCCTGGTAGCTGAAACAGCATATGTGGAACCAACTGCCTATGTAGGACCTTTTGCAAAGGTATGTGGTAATGCAAAAATACTAGATAGCGCCTATATATACGGAAATGCCTGGGTTTTTGGAAATGCAGAGGTATCAGAAAATGCAGAGGTCTTTGGAAATGCAAAGGTTTTTGGAAATGCAAAGATTAAAGGAGAGGCTAAGGTTTATGGTTTTGCATCCGTGTATGGTAATGCTGTGGTATCAGGATTTGCCGAGGTCTGCGAATTTGCTGAGGTAGGTGGCGATGCTGTGATTTCAGGTAACATGATAATAGGTGGTAATATTAAACTTACCAGCAAAAAAGAAACAATTCCATAACGAGAAAATTTCTATACTATCTTTACACCCATTACATTTTTCATTATCCTGAGACCGGCTTCATGGTCTTCGGGACTCAAACCTGCAACCCCATCCCTCACAACGGTGACATTATAACCCCTGAGTGTGGCGTCAGAGGCTGTAAACATTACACATATATGGGTAACACAACCGGTAAGCCTCAAGGTATCAATCTCCAGTTTCTTCAGGGTTTCATCAAGTTTTGTATTGTAAAAACCTGAATAGGTAGTCTTTTCAATAATAATGTCTCCTTCTATAGGTTCAAGTTCCTTCACAACCCTTGCACCCTCAGTGCCTCTAATAGCATGGGGTGGCCATCCGAATCTCTTAAACTCACTGTCATCAGGTTCATGGCTGTCGCATACATAAATAACGGGTTTACCTTCTTTCCTTGCCTCTTCAATCTCTCTTTTTATAACAGGTATCACCTTTCTAGTATCAGGCACCTCAAGAGGTGCTCCTTCAAGTACAAAGTCATTTAACATATCAATTACAAGCAGTGCCTCCTTTGCCATATTAACCTCCTTCTACTCTTCATACAAACTTTTTCTTCAATGCCCTCTCTACATGCTCTGGTACAAGGCCCTTTACAGAACCACAGAGAGAGACAACTTCCTTAACAATTGTTGAACTCAAAAAACTGTACTCTTCAGAGGGCATCATAAATACTGTCTCAACTCCTCCTTCAGAAAGCCTTCTGTTCATATGCGCCATCTGGAGCTCGTATTCAAAATCAGATACAGCCCTCAGGCCCCTTATTATGGCAACTGCACCTTTTTCCTTTACATAGTCAACGAGTAAACAATCAAAGGCCTCCACCTTCACATTCTTATATCCCTTAATCGCCTCTTCAATTAACTCAATCCGCTCTTTAAGATCAAAGAGTGGTTTCTTCTTCGGATTTGGTGCCACTGCTATAATTATCTCATCAAAAATCCTTAAACCCCTCTCTATAAGATCGAGATGGCCATTCGTTACGGGATCAAAGGTTCCTGGATAAACTGCCCTTTTCATTCCTGCCTCCTATAGAATGATAATACTGTATCACCATACCTGTATCTTCTTAATAATACAAGACTTCCAATGTCTTCTGGAAGTATTTTTTTATGGAAATGCTCTATACACAAAATTGTATCTTTCTTAATACCACTAAACAATGGTAAATTTTTAATAAGTATATCGTATTCTCCTGATTCATAGGGCGGATCTGCAAAGACAATATCAAAGTCCTCCTTTGAAGTTTTCAAAAAACTTGCTACATGCATTATTATCACTCTGCCCTTCTCTGAAAGACCGCTCTCTAAAAGTCTTCTCTTTATAATCCCGGGGTTTTTCTTTGATATCTCTACAAAGAGTACAGAATCCGCACCTCTTTTTAATGCCTCAAGTCCAACTCCACCCTCACCTGCGTAAAGGTCAAGAAAATGAGAGTTCTTGATCCTCTCGCCAATTATATCAAAAAAAGCCTTTTTTACAAGGGAGGTTGTTCGTCTGATATCTATTTTAATAGACTTTTTCCCTTTGTCCATTCTATACCAAAAAGATCTGCTATGGTTGCACCAATATGAAAGAAACCTTTAAGTAGTCCGAGAGTCTTTCCTTTAATGGATTTATTATAAACAATGGCTGGCACATATTCCCTTGAATGGTCTGTGCTTGGTGTGAGCGGATCGCATCCATGGTCTGCTGTAAGAATTAAATAGTCCTTAGGTGAAAGCACTGATATCAGCTTTTCAAGATAATGGTCAAACTCTCTAAGGGCTTCAGCAAAACCCTCTGGATCATTTCTGTGTCCGTAAAGTGTATCAAAATCCGTGAGAGTGATAAATAAAAGGCCGTGAGAGACCTGCTTATAAATCTCAATCAATTTCTCCATGCCATCCTTATTTGAACCCATGGAATATTTATCAGTGAAACCCCTTCCTGAAAAGATATCCCAGACCTTTCCTATTGATATAATCTTAAGGCCTTTATTTTTCATTATATCAAGAAGGGTTCCTTCAGGTGGTTCAATTGTAAAATCTTTTCTCCCCGCTGTCCTTATGAAATTACCTGGTCTTCCTTTAAAAGGTCTTGCTATCACCCTGGCAACCTCATGCTCACCTCTCAGCAATTCTCTTGCAATCCTGCATATTTCATAAAGCTCATCAGGTGCCACTACCTCCTCATGGGCAGCTATCTGAAACACACTATCAGCAGAGGTATAGACTATCAGAGCACCCGTTCTCATATGCTCATCACCCAGTTCCTTGATAATCTCTGTTCCAGAGGCTGGTTTATTACCAATAATCTTCCTTCCTGTAAGTTTCTCAAACTCTCTCACAATATCAGGAGGGAATCCTCTTGGATAGGTAGGAAAGGGTTTCTCGAGCACAATACCCATCATCTCCCAGTGACCTGTAATAGTATCTTTACCCTTTGAGACCTCCTCAAGCTTTGCAATTATAGAAGGATGGTCCTCGATCTTTTTAATTCCTCTAAATTCACCTAAGTTGCCAATACCAAGGGATTCAAGAACAGGTATGTTAAGATCAACAACCTCTGATATATGAGCAAGGGTATTACTTCCAATGTCACCGTATTCTCCTGCATCTGGTGTCTCACCAATACCAAGACCATCCATGACTATAAGAATTAGGCGCACAGGATATTATACAATCAAAACATCAGACCTGATTCATCCACTGAAGGAATAAATTAATTCATGACCCCGTAACTCAAACCTGTAATTTCGGCAGGTGGGCTTACGGCTTGCCACTGATCCTAGAGATGGCAGTAAAGAGAAGACACCCTGGGATGATTTAAAAATTAAAGGGGCTGGACAGTCTCCAGCCCCTTTAAAATACTTAAACAATTATCAGCAACCTGCTGCCTTCTTAAAATAGGTTGATATGTTTTTACCATCCTTTATTGTATACTTAACCTTCACTTCGTCTCCCTCAGTGATTCTTCCGTCCTTAAATTTTGAAAGGGTTGCCTCATCCTCAACTATAACAGTAACTTCCTGACCAGCCTGTGTGGTGATAATTACTGCACCTGTCTTGAGGTCTATCGACTTCACCTTTCCTTTTAAAGAAACAACCTCTTCAGCTGAAATTGTACCAGAAAAGATAAGGGACAGCATTAAAAGAATTCCAGCAATAGCATATAACCTTTTCATTTTCTCCTCCTTTATCTTATTTTTCTTGATCCATACCTTATTGGATCACCCTTATAACCCAAGGCCTTCCAGTCAAGCCTCTTGCCACTGAAGTGACAGTCATTGCATTTAAGTGCTCTTTCTTTTGGTACCACCTCATGATTTATGCTTCCATAAAAAGCGGTTGACACAAACTCAAATCTCCCGCTGTATGAAAGACCTGAACCCTTTGCACCCTCCTGAAGTGCCTTCTCCCAGTCATAATGGCTCCACAGGCCTTTATATGTCTGTGGAATAAGGAGATATTTATAAACTGAATCCATTGGTTGTTTACCTCTGTGAACTTTAAAGGGATAGATCTTTGAGTTTGGGTCCTTTATATTTCCAACCGGTTTTGATATATAGACTGTCTTAGAAGGATCAGCGATCTTCTGACCTTTAATATAGCGCTCGATCTTACCACTGTACCATTCATAGGTTGGAATCACATTCATCTGCCAGACAAAGGTTCCTTTATGTTTTGCATACGTTTCTTTTCCGAACTGCTCCTCGGGCTCAATGTCCCTACCAACTGTTGACCAGTCCCAGTACATCTTGGTAGCCTGACCTTTGGCAAAAAATGGTATATGGCAGGTCTGGCATGCTACTGTTTTTGTGTGTTTTGAGATAATATTTCCTGAGGGCGAATCTTTATGAGGTTCTCTGTGGCAGTCCTCACATGAAACCCTTCCATCATTTGTAGCAAGGAATGTTGAGACACCAGCTATCCTGTGATTTTCGGTTACATGACAGGCTGTACAATTCATATCAGCAACTCCACCCATATGGACGTCATGATCCCTTGTCGGTTTGCTTAGTGTTGAGTCAAGGTCACCGTGTTTTACAGCATCTCCTCCACCACCAAAGAAATGACATACACCACAATTATCTCTTGTGGGAGTACCAACACTCTGTGCAGCCTTTGTAAGGGACATTATTCCCTTTTCAATTAGCGACCTGTCAGGCTCTCCAGCAAGACCCTTCCTGTAATTACCCTCTCTTGCATGACAGATTAGACAGTCAATCTTTGTTTTATCTCTTAAATCAAAAGTATTATCTTTCCAGCCGTAACCGGGATGACACTTCGTACAGAATTCTGAATTTGCACACTTGTCTCCACCTTCTATAGAAATACAGAAGTTATTTATGAAATTAGCCTTTCCAAACTCTTCCTTGCTGTTTTCCATTCCTTTAATTGTGTTCGGTTTTCCCTTCCATTTCCAGTGAGAGGTTCTCATGAAATCTTCTGCCTCCTTTTCATGACACTGAAGACAGGTCTTTGTAACCTCCTCTCCGCTCTTGAAAGGCCCCTTTATCCATTGGGAATGATCCGGTCCTGCTGATGCCAGTTGATAACCGGAAAGCAGGAACAAAGTAACAGCTGTTAATAATAGTCTCATATACCAACCTCCTTGAAAAATGAAAAGGAAAGCCAAGGGCTTTCCCATCAAGGTCTTTATTTAACTTTTGTAGCATAGAAAATTATAAAATTTCTTTTCTTATTTATCAATAAGTTTAGAAACTAATTAAATTCTAAACTTTATATATATTGGAAGGATATTAATGCAGGCCCGAAAGAGCATACAAGAAAGGGTTAATATATTCGTAAATAAAATAATACTTAAAAAGATGCGATGGCCTCTCTGCTGATGGCAATTTTAAGCGACCCATCCCGAGATAATTTAAGTTATACTTAAATATGGACAGTAACACCCCACAGAACGGAAGCAAACTGCCACTTGATGCAAAACTCCTCTCAGAGGCAGTAATAGAATTAAATATATCACGAAGGAGTGTAAGCCTCTATCCGAAGGACCATCCTATAACAAAGGAGTCCCTTAACAGGGCACATAATTTTATGAAAAAACTCTTTGAACTAAGACATGAGATCACTCTCGGTATAGCAAAGGATAACCTTATAGTGGATGAATATACCCTTGACCGGAGAAACCCTGTTTTTAAAGAATTCGGGAGGAGTCTTCATGAAAAGGGAATTGCTGCTGTAACCTTCCAGTCAGGTCTTTCTATTGACGAACTCTATATATTCCATGAACTTATAACAAAAGAAGAACTTCAGGGTCAGGAACTCATAGAATCTGCAAAAAGAAGGGGATTAAGACATATAATCATATCTCCTCTAGATATATCAAAATTGCAATTCCTCGAAGGACATCTCAGAGAAGGTGGTATCGGTACAAGGGTACTTGAGGATTATGTATCAGGTCTTCTTGAAGGCAGACTTGCAGATGCAGATGCAGAAGGTATAATACTGATGACACCACCTGATGAGATTGCAGATATTCTTAATGAAAACTTAAGGGAGGACGCTCCAGAGGAGACCTATGAGAGGGTAATTACGGCCTATCTCAGAAAAAAAGGAGAAAGAATAAGAAGTGACCTATTCAGCAAATTCCTATCCCTTATAGAGAATCTCAATCCTGAGCTGAAAAAACAATTCCTCAAAAAATCCTTCAGTATAAAAAGACTTGATGAAGCAGAGATGGAACAGATAATAAAAGAGCTTACCCCAGAGGACCTGGACAGAATCATGCGCATATTTGAAGAACAGGTATCCTTTATTCCGGAAACACTGAGAAATCTCATGAATAAACTCTATGAAACAAAAGGTGAAACAAAACTCCTTGAAATGATAATAGGTAATAAGAAGGTTGTTCATGATTTGGAGCTCGATGAAAGAACAGTTATGCTTTTTTCAGAAGATCACTTTGATACCTACGTTCCTGAAGATTATATAGTTGAGCTAGATGCTATGCTGAGGGGCTTTGAGGGAAAAAAAACAGCCCTTTCAGAAGAGGCAATCAGGGTATGCGATGAAGTATACACAGAAAAGGTTATCTCTGAGATAATGATAGAGCTGCTTGCTTCTGGTACAGCCAACAGAGATGAGTTTTTACAGCTCTTAACCAGACTCTCAGGATATGTTCAGTCCTTTCTTGATACCGGTAGATTCAGTGAGATACTGGAGGTATATAATGCTGTTTACTCATCTTCACTTACAGGTCCTTTCAGGGAAGAGGCAGCAAGCATGATAGAATATTTTTTCAGGTCAGAACAGTTTATCTCTAGGTTAATAGAGAGCTTCAGACTCTGGGGAAGACTTAACAGAGAAGGAGTAATAAAACTGGCAACTGTCCTGAGGCATTATTTAATAAAGCCTTTTATTGAACAGGCAATTAAGGAACAAGATCAGGTCACGAAAAAATTTTATCTGTCCATTCTTTCAAGGCTCGGTTCAGAGGTTGCTGATGAGGCATACTTAAGACTTGAAAATAAAAATCCCGAAGTTCTCAGAGATATGATATACCTTATCAGAGAATGTGGAGGGAAGAGATATCTCAAAACAATAAGGAATCTTGCAAGGCATGAAGACAGGTATGTGGCACTGGAAGCAGTAAAAACCCTTCTCCATTTCAGGACTCCTGATGCGGTTTCCCATCTGAAACTTTATTTAAGGAGTGATAATCCTGACATAAGGGATATGGCTGTAAAACTTGCCGGCTCATATAAAATAAAAGAGGCTGTACCCTATTTACTTGAACTCCTCGAAAAGAAGGACATCCTCGGAACAGAATCTTATTATAAAATCTCTGTCGTTAATGCCCTTGCAGAAATAGGGGATCCGAAAGCTATTCCTGTCCTGAAAAAGATCTATAATTCAAAAACACTCCTGTTCTGGTCAAATCTCGATGAATTAAAACTTGAGATATTCAGAACAATTCATAAATATCCACTAGAATCTGTAAAAGAACTCCTCGAAATGGGGCTTGACTCAAAAAATAAAGAGATAGCATCTATATCAAGAAGACTGCTTGAAGGAGTAAGGCAGGATGGCTGAATCAAAGACTTCTGAATTTATCTCATCTGTAATGACTGCCCTTTCAAACTGTAGCCTTTATTCAAAAGACCATCCCTTTGTATCAGAATTCTCAGAAAAGGCGGTAAAGCTTGCCCAAGACCTTTTTAAAGAAGATAGTCTCGATCTGACAATACTCGGAGATACCCTCATGATAAATGGAGAACTCTTCAGGGAAACAGGCACACATGTACAGAATTTTATCAGGAGAATAAAGAAAAAGGGCATTGAAAGAATAACAATATCAAAGGGAGTAAACCTTCAGGAGTTTATTAATTTTATAGTGGCATTGAGCGGTTATGAAAAAATAAATTCAACTCCCCATATATCTGTAGGTATAGTGGAGGTCAAATTCAGGGGTGAGGGTATTGATATAAGCTCAATTGTTAATGAGAAGATAGAAAAGGTAAAGGGAGTTTACACCAGTGCCTCAAGGTTCAAGAAGATTGATATGGTGAGTCTGGAAGATGCAGTTGCTGGTTTTATATCTGCCCTGAAAAGAGAAAATAATGTGCTGAAGGTCATAAGTCCAGTAAAATCCCACAGCGAGTACACCTATGTACATATAACAAATGTCTCCATACTTACAATCTTCCAGGCAGAACTCCTGGGGTTAAAAGGAGAGATTCTTCATGAGGCGGGTCTTGCAGGACTCCTCCATGATATAGGGAAGACCTACATACCAAAGGAGGTACTCGAAAAACCCACAAGACTAACTCCATCGGAATGGGAAGAGATGAAAAAACATCCGGTCTATGGTGCTCTCTATCTATCAACCCTGCCAGAAGTACCCAGGCTTGCGGTCATAGCTGCCTTTGAACATCATATGAAGTTTGACGGAAGCGGGTATCCCGATACAAAAAGATATGGCAAAAAACAGCATCTCATAAGCCAGCTCGTTGCAATTGCTGATTTCTTTGATGCCATGAGGACTCACAGATCTTACAGACGCTCCCTCGGTGTGAATGAGGTTATAAAGCTCATGTTTGATCTTGCAGGAACAGAATTTAACCCTCTTCTTGTTGAAAATTTTGCCGATGGCTTAAAGAGGATACATGCCCTTTAATAGCAGTCTTGTTCTTGAATTCTATGAGACCCTTCCTGGAAGATATATTATCCAGACAACTGTTCATTCAATAGTTGCGGTCATTATTATAAACAGTATAAAAAGATCATGGAATATAAGCTCTCCTTTCACCCTGCAGAAATTGCATTTTATTCCAGTTACAATGCCACCAATAATGATTATCTTTTATTATATACTTGACCCTTTAAGAAATTCTCCTGAAGGGAGACTAAGGGCATTAATAGATATTGAAAGGATACTTGCCATTGAGTATGGAGGAATTAGCCTTGGAATGCTGCTTATCTCATCAATGTTGCTGACTACCGTCATATCCATTTTTCAGGAGATGATACCTGTTTTAAAAAACATCTTATTTGCAAAAAAGGAAGAGGAAAAAAGGATTCTGAGAACTATTCAGGTTAATTTCTTTAATAAAGAACATTTAGTAAATATAATAGAAGACAGGGAATACATAATATTTTCATCAACAGGGAGTAAACCCTCTATCTTTATATCAGAGGGACTTATAAATGATCTCACGGATGAAGAGATAAATGCAGCTATAGCACATGAGGCAGCTCACATCATCAGGTCAGCAAGGCCTGCATTAATCGCTGTTTATATATTTAGGATAACGATGTTCTTTAACCCTGTTGCCCTGATTGAATTCAGAAAGGCTGTCCAGGAAGAAGAAAAGATATGTGACAGGATGGCTGTAGAATACACTGGTAAGCCTGAAATCCTAAAATCAGTACTCAGGAAATTTCTACCGCATCCGGAAGAAAAGAGCCATATGAATAAATCCCGTGAGGCGATTATTGAAGAGAGGATGACTGAGCTATCAAATTATGCACCGAAAGAAAAAGGCTTAATGGCTTTTCTTCTGGCAATTCTATTAACAGGAGTTATAAATTATTTTATAGTATGACAGTGAAAGGAATAATAAAATTTATTCGAAGTATTATACTGTTAGTGCTGGCGCTGGCTGTAATTAATCATATTTCAGGAATCGTAGAAAAGGATAGTTTGCGATATTATAGCAGCATTGAAGATTTAAGGAAAGATTTTAATGATATAATCATCCCTACCTACATACCGGAATTTCTTGCATGGCCACCCTCAAAGATAATCGGTCAAAAGAAACCCTACAGGGCAGTAGCCCTGGAATTAATGGATAAGAAAAATAATGTGGCACTGATACTTGTAGAATCTGAGAGAAAAGAATTCAGGATGAAAGGTCTTTCTCCTGTAGAGGTAAAGGAGGTAATTCGCCATGTTATTAACGGAAGGGAAGCAATACTCAGGGTCGGAAAGTGCAGACAGGATTTTTTGATCTCTGAAGAACACACCTGCAGTGAATTAACCTGGCGTGAAGGAAGATATTTTATAAATCTCACATTAAAATCAGGACCTTTTGAACTCCTGAAAATTGCTGAAAGCATGATTCATTAGAAATTTTTTTCAACACCTTTTATCACTCCATCAATTAAAATAGCCTGAATGGCGGTAAAAAATTACGTCCTGCCAGAAATCTTTCCTGATTAGATAGGATATTTTTCCCTCCGGCATAGGAAATTTTACCAATTTTATTTCACTTGATCTTTTGATATTCTCTAATCAAAAGGAGGTGATAAAGATGACAAGGTACACAAAGACAGAAGAAGCAGCAGGACCAGCAAGAATGCCACCTGGCCTTTCGCTCATTCTGGGGCCAGTTATTGGCTTTGTCTATGTGGTCTTTCTTCCCTTTATAGGAGTTGTCATGGTAACAGTCCTTACATTAAGAAAAGTGGCAAGTGCCCTCTTCAGCCTGGTAAGAACAATAGCAAACTTCGGGTGGAGACCACTTGAGTCCTATCTTGCTGGAAGAAAGAAACATTTAAAAAAATAGGGATAATTCCCTGAAAGGAGGTCAATATGAAAACCCTGTTTGATTTCATAACTTATGTAAAAGGCATAGAATACCTCATTGCCCTGTCCTTTATAGCCCTTTACATAATCTATGCAGAGATACTGAAACCAAAACCATTCAGGACCCTTGTGGAGAGAGCCAGAGAGGACATGGAATATATCAAAAGGACAGGTTACAGAGAGACAGCAAAAACACTCCTTAAAGCAGTTTCAGCACCCTTTGTTGCTCTTGCTTATGTGATAATCTTACCTTTCACCTTCATAGGAGCCCTTGCAGTCAGTGCCTATAATGGACTCATCACACTTGGAAGCAGGATTGCCATATTTGGCTGGAGACCGACTGAGGCCTACCTTGCGGGAAAAAAGAAAAAGAAGGAAAAAAAGGAGGCTGAAAAATGAGAAAGACCTTGTCAATGCTGATTCTGTTATTTTCCCTTCTCACCCTGCTCTTTTATCAGAGGGCAGGGTCTGTGTCCTATCCAAAGGTCATATCTTTAGATAATATCAGCGGTAATTATACACCAGTAAAATTTGACCACGAAAAGCATGTCCTTTTTTCAACAGGATGTTCTCAATGCCATCATGAACACCAGAATAATGAATCCCTCTCATGCAAGGATTGTCATAATTTATCACCAACTTTCTTTAAAAAATCAGTTAGCAGAAATTTTATTGCCTGTAAAAATTGCCATTCAGAATTCAATCCCTCTGTACCCCAGATACCTGGTCTTAAGGCTGCCTATCACAGGGCATGCTTTCAGTGCCACAGGGGAATGGATGTGGGAATAGATCCAAAGGGATGCTCGGGAAGATGTCATTCACTTAAAAACACAACAGCAGAAAGGAGGTCACCATGAAAAGGGACATAACAAGAAGGGATTTCCTTAAATTCACAGGTGCGCTGGGTGGTGCCCTATTGATAAAACCAGGGAATTCCGAGGCTTACAAAGAATTCTCTGGATGGCCTGACGCCTATGGGTGTCTCACTGACCTTAGTGAATGCGTAGGATGTAGAAGCTGCGAAAGGGCATGCAATGAAGTCAACAACCTTCCACCACCTGCTCTACCCTTTGATGATGGCTCTGTTTTCAATCAAAAGAGAAGACCCGACGCAAAGGCTTATACAGTGGTTAACAGATTCTCAGATCCCCGTGACCCAAATAAATTTTTATTCCGAAAGGTTCAGTGCAATCACTGTAATGAACCTGCCTGTGCAAGCGCCTGCCCTGTCCGTGCATATGAAAAGAAGCCAGAAGGTGCTGTGCTTTATGACCCTGACAAATGCTTCGGGTGCAGATACTGTATGATCGCCTGTCCTTTCTATGTACCTGCCTATGATTACGAAAGTGCCCTGGAACCAAAAATTCTTAAATGCACCATGTGTTATCCCAGGATAAAAGCCGGAAAGTTGCCAGGTTGTGTTGAGGCGTGCCCGGCTGGTGCAATTACCTTTGGTAAGAGAAAGGATCTCATAAACCTTGCAAGAGAAAAGATTATGAGAAATCCACAGAAGTATGTGAATCATATATATGGAGAACATGAGGCTGGTGGAACATCATGGATGTATATCTCTCCCGTGCCTTTTGAATATCTCGGGTTTCAAACAGATATTCCAAAACACCCACTTATAGAAGAGGTAAAGGGATTCCTTGGAGCTGTACCGGTTGTCTTTGCTGTATGGCCAGCTCTTTTCGGTATGGTCTATGCGGCTGTAAAGCATAGGGATGAACTCTTTAGGTCAGAACATAAGGAGGTGAAGAAATGAGCAACCATGTCATTGAAAAAGAGAGCTTTTCATCCTGGTTTATGAGAAAACTTACTCTTGGAATGTCATGGTCTGAATATGCCAGGAGTCTCATAACACCCTTCAATATAGTGGCTGCCTTGATACTGATGGTGGGAATTCCTGTAATAGCAGTAAGATTTCTTTATGGTCTTGACTCTGTAACCCATGCATCAGATGACTACCCCTGGGGTATTATCCTTGGTTGGGGACTCTTTGGAGGCGTTCCGCTTTCAGCCACAGGGTTTGTTATGGGAACAGCGTATTATATATTTGGATTCAGAAGGTATAAACCCCTTCTACGTCTTGGCCTTCTAACTGGATTTATGGGATATCTATTTGCTGTTGTCTATCTCCTTGTTGATCTCGGAAGACCCTGGAGGATCTATTATCCTATGCTTATAGATTATGGAACAGCCTCTGTTCTCTTCCTGGTCGCCTGGCATGTGGCAACCTATCTCACTGTTCAGTTCCTTGAATTCAGTGAGGCTATACTTGAATGGATAAAATCAAAAAGACTATATGTATGGGCCACAATGATAACCATTGCCATGACCATTGCAGGAATCATACTCTCCACACTTCATCAGTCAGCTCTTGGAGCACTCTTTCTTCTTACACCCGGCAAACTGCATCCTCTATGGTACAGTTCCTATATACCTCATCTTTTTTTAAGCTCTGCTATATATGCAGCTCTTGCAATGGTTATTGCTGTGAGTTACCTTATTGCAAAGTACATGCCTCATGTATGTGATGATAATTATCTTAAAAACCTTGACAGCCTCACCATTGGTCTTGGAAAGGGAACTGCTATCGGCATGTATGTTTACTTTGCCCTTAAGATGATCGCTCTCGCCCATGATGATAACTGGTCATATCTCAATACTCCCTATGGTTACTGGTATCTTATGGAGGTTATAGGATTTGTATTGATACCTGTGCTGATCCTTACTTATGGAGTGAAAAAGGAATCTCCTGGTATTGTAAGATTTGGTGCATTCTATGCGTTAGCTGGCATAATACTCAACAGGCTTAATGTCTCAGTAATAACCTTTAACTGGCAGTTACCAGGCCATCTGCATCATATAATTCCACCTGTAACAGAAGTAATAATTGTCTTGACAATAGCAACAATCCACATACTCATATTCAGGTGGATTGTAAGGAGAATGCCTGTGACATATGAAGTTCCAGAATACAGAGACCTTCATCATTAAAATAGAGGGCAGGCCTCGAGCCTGCCCTAATGGAGGGACTTATGATAATTATTGTTCTCATTCTTCTTTTCCTGAGCCCTCCCCTTAACCTCTCAGCCCAGTCAGAGGAGTGTCTTAACTGCCATACAAAAAAAGGAAACATAAAAAAATTTGATGATGGAACTTTAATAGATGTCTATGTTGATATTGAACAGCTAAGACTATCAGTGCACGGCAATCTCAGCTGCACCGATTGTCATTATGATGTAATCCTTAAAGAAGGAAAACACAGTGAAAGAAGATTCAGAAGCAGAGAGTTTTTTAGAATAAAAACCGCCCTTCTGTGCAGGAGATGCCACAGGCCTGAAGAGATTAAAATGAAGCAGATTCATGAGGAGCTCTTAAGGGATGAAGAAAAAGGCATTGCCCATCTCTGCACAAACTGCCATGGCTCTCACGGTGTTATGCCTGTAAAGAAAAAAATTTACAGAGAGGAGGAGCTGTACTGTATGTCCTGTCACAGAAACGCTGTGACATTAATGTTCAAAAGTGGTGAGACAATTAGAGCATCCATAAAAAAAGAGGAACTAGAATCCTCTGTGCACANAAATCTCAGCTGTCCTGACTGTCATGTTGGCTTCTCCTCATCATTTCACCCAAAAAGATATTTTAAAAGCAGGCGTGACTATACAATTGCAAATTCAGAGACATGCAGGAGATGCCATTTTGATAAATATGTAAAAACCCTTGACAGTATTCATTATACAATACTCAGCTCTGGAAGACTTGAAGCACCTGTATGCGTTGACTGCCATGGTTTCCACTCAATTAAGCGCATAGCAAGGGAAAAAATTCTGATCGCAAGGAGATGCCAGAAGTGCCATGGAACTATCTATGAGACCTACATTAAGAGTGTCCATGGAAAGGCGCTTATTGATGAAAGGAATCAGGATGTTCCTGTATGCACTGACTGCCACACAGCTCATGATATTAAAAATCCACTGACTGTTGATTTCAGAGAAAAAATACCTGATATCTGCAGTAGCTGCCATGCAGATCCCATCATAATGAATAAATACGGCTTATCAACAGATGTAGTAAGTACATATCTAACTGATTTTCACGGGGTAACACTCTCAATGTACAAAAAAGAAAAGAAAGATAGAGAATTTCAAAAAGCCATGGCAGTCTGTACAGATTGCCATGGCACACATGACATATCAAAAATGGATATTGATAAAACAATTATTAAAAAAAATCTTGTTAAAAAATGCCGCACATGTCATCCTGACGCATCAGATGATTTTCCCGATGCCTGGATCTCTCATTACGGAATAGACCTTAAAAGGACACCTCTGCTCTTTATCATCAAAAAGGTATATGAAATCCTTATCCCGCTCACAATAGCAGGCCTAGCCATACAGATTATCCTTCATATATGGAGGTACGCTGTAAACAGATAGGAGGAAAGCCATGGAAGAAAAAATAAGGAAGTTTTCCACATTCAGAATAGCAGAACATGCCCTGGTAATGTTAACCTTCCCGATCCTTGCTGTAACAGGACTAGTTCAGAAGTTTCATGAACTTGATATCTCAAGATATATAATAAACCTGTCAGGTGGAATTGATATGTTAAGATTGATCCACAGAAATACAGGTCTCTTCTTCTGTCTGCAGATAGCCGTTCATGTTCTTTACGGAGCGGTGGAACTTTACAGAGGTGTTGAACCAAAGATAATGATTAGAAAAAAGGATTTTGCTGATGCAATTCATAATCTGAAATACTATCTTGGCTTTGAGCCAAAACCAGCCTCTACAGAGATATTTACCTACAGGCAGAAATTTGAGTACTGGGGAATACTCACAGGCTCAATTATAATGGCACTAACAGGCCTGATACTAAGATTTCCTGTTTTAGCAGCAAAGCTTCTTCCAGGCATTCTTATACCAGCAGCTAAACTTATTCACACAAACCATGCTCTTATCCTTGCTTTAATCCTACTCTGGCATCTTTATAACTCCATTTTCAACCCTGAGGTTTTCCCTCTTAACAGAAGCATATTTACGGGTTACGTTTACAGGAGAAAGGCTTAAAGAATTTAAAATTTCTCAGCATTAAAAGGAATCTTAAAAATTCTGTTCTATCTCCTCCAGATTGAAACTTCTGCAGAATTTAAAGACATTTTTTGTTTCTAAATCTTGAAACTTAATACTTTTCAAAACTTTGTTATATAATTAAATAAAGTGATTGAGAGAAGCCTGCAGAAAAGGATCTTCCTGACCGTCATACTTGGGATATCCCTGATTTTCTTCAGCTTTGGCGTAACTGCCTATTATATAACGAAAAAAACAATTGAAAACTCTTTAACAAACAACCTTGCCCTCTGCAGGACAATAAGAGACCAGGTTGATTATTTTCTTTCTGAAAATATTAACAGACTCTATGATATATCCCTCTCAGGTAGTATCAACCTTGACGATAGGAATTTCATTCCCGAAAAGGAAGCACTGAAAAGAGCCTATCATTATTCTATATTCAAGGAGGGAATCTTTATTGCTGATAAAAAAGGAACCCTGCTCCTGAATTTTCCCGAACGGCCCTCAGAACTCTTTTTAAATATATTAAGCATAGAGCCTGTAAGTAAAGCCATTGAACTTGCTCGACCAGTTATATCAAACATATATACCATTGAACCATCAATGAAAAAGATAATCTTTGTACTTGTGCCCTTAAGAGATAGTAACGGAAATCTAATCGGTATTGCAGGTGGAGAAATAGACCCTACAAGCCCATTCTTCTCTAGCATACTAAGGCTTGAAGGTCCTGGTGATGAAAGGCATATAGAGATTATAGATTCTAACGGCGTTGTTATTGCCTCATCAAAAAGAGCGAGGATACTGAGCACTTCTGACCATAATAGTTTTATTAAAAAAAGCATAACAGAAAAAAGAGAAGCAATAACCACCTGTCATGAATGTCATTCTGAGAAAATAAGCTCAAACAGTCTTATAACCCTTGTACCATCAAGGATTGCACCATGGGCAGTTGTACTGCGAGAAAAGGAAGAGACAGTATTTTCAACTGTAAAAGAATTAAAAGAGACCTTTCTCACACTGGCTATCCTTTTTACGGGTCTTACACTTATTATAACAATAGGTGTAAGCAGGAGCATAGTGAATCCTATTCAGAATCTTATAAAAATTACCGAAAAAATTGCCGACGGAGACCTCTCCCATACTATACCTGTTTATGGTGATGATGAAATAGGATCACTCAGCAGAAGCTTTGAAAAGATGAGAAAACGCCTTCTTGAGTATACAGAAAACATTAAAAAATACAACCTTGAGCTAGAAAAACTTGTTATGGAAAGGACCCTGAAAGTCAGAGAAAGCAAACAGAGAATCCAGAATCTCCTAAAAAAAATAATCACATCCCAGGAGGAAGAGAGAAAAAGAATCTCAAGAGAACTCCATGATGAGACCCTTCAGGACCTTTCTGCAATTCTGATGCGGATAGACATGTGCAAACTCTATCCACAGAATATTACACAAGAAAAGATAGAAGAAGTAAGAAACATTACACTGAAGGCAATAGATGGAATCTTCAATATCATCCAGAATATGAGACCATCCATTCTTGATGATCTCGGTCTTGAATCTGCAATAAGATGGCTTCTGGGTACACATCTTAAAGAAAAAGGAATAGAGTATTATCTGAATATTGATGAGGCCATAAAGGATATGAGATTCTCCCCAGAAATAGAAATAACAATATTCAGGATAGTCCAGGAGGCTATAACAAATATAGCAAGGCACTCCAATGCAAAAAATGCCTTTATTAATATGCAGCTCACAGATAAAAACCTTCTTATTGAGATAGAAGATGACGGAGATGGATTTGATATTTACAGCATTTTTAACGAGATATCCTCGACTGACCGAACAGGGAGGGGCCTTGGTTTGCTCGGAATGAAGGAAAGGGCATCATTGATAGGTGGAAAACTGAAAATATGCTCTTCGCGGGATGCTGGTACGAGGATAATTATCAGTATTCCAGCTGAGATAATAAGGAGGGAAGATGATAAGAGTATTGATAGCTGATGACCACAGTCTTGTAAGAGAAGGCATAATAGCCTTTTTAAAAATCTGTGATGATATTGAGGTTATAGGTGAGGCATCTGATGGACTTGAGGCTGTGGAAAAAACAGAAAATCTTAAGCCAGACATTGTTTTGCTTGATATAAATATGCCAAAACTTGGAGGACTTGAGGCGACCCTTGAGATAAAAAGAAAATTGCCCGATGTAAAGATATTAATCCTCACTCAGTATGATGACCGGGAATATATAGCAAGGCTTCTGAGGGCCGGAGTCTCAGGATATATCCTTAAAAGGGCAGCGGGTTCGGAACTTGTCAATGCGATCAGGGCTGTAAAGAGAGGTGAGCTCTATCTCCATCCATCTATTGCAAAGGAGATTGTACAGGGTTATCTTAACAAAGAAAAGGCTCCTCAGGAAGATTCCTATGAAAAGCTCACAGAAAGAGAAAAACAGGTTCTTAAACTCATATCAGAGGGATACACTTATAAGGAAATTGCTGATATGCTCGGTATAAGCGTTAAGACAGCTATAGCCCACCACACAAAAATAAGTGAAAAGCTTAATATTCACACAAGAGCTGGCCTAATAAAATTTGCCATACAGAAGGGAATAATAAAGCTCGATGAGCTTAATACTTAATTTTTAAATTTTTCAAATTTTATCATTCAAATTGACCGTAATAGTGAAATTTAAAATTTGGAAATTTGCCAGAAAACATTATATTCCAGTCGTGAGTAAGGTTTCCTGTCTACCTACTACAATCCTCTTCATCCCTAATATTCTACCATTTTGATGACATTCAATTATTAATGCAATACTATTATCATCATCCTTTCCTTAGAATCTCGCTTGATTATCTCTTTTAAAAAAATCTTGGTGAAAACTAAAAAATGCATTTTCAATCAAATCCAAAGCCAGTAAACCTTACAGAGCAGTAAAACCAATCTATTTCATGGTGAATATAAAATCCATCTCAAGAGGAGAATTCATGGGTAATGTATGAACTCCGACAGCAATCCTTGTGTGCCTGCCGTGCTCACCAAAAACCTTCAGAAGGAGTTCAGAGGAAGCATTAAGTACAAAGGAATGGTCTTTAAAATCCTCTGATGTCTGGAGATAACCATTTATTCTCAGGCACCTGATTCTCTCAAGGCTTCGGATATTTGACTTTATAATTGAAAGACAATTAAGCACGACCTGTACAGCACACTCCTTTGCCTGTTCAATACCAACATCCCTTCCTATCCTTCCTTCGTAGAGCAGTCTTCCCTCTCTTACAGGAAGAAGACCGCTCAGAAAGATAATGCCATTGTGCTCAACAAAAGGCACATAGGCTCCCAGAGGCACAGGAATTTCAGGAAGCTCAAATCCGAGACCTTTAAGAACCTCCTCAGGACTCATCCCTTTTCCCCTCCTCTGATTCTCTCATGAAAGCCGGAATATCAAGCGGGTCATCATAATGAAGAAGGTCTCTTGGAAGCTCAAAATCCTCAAGGGACTTACTTAAAATCCTCTTTGCACCCTGAAGGGAACGAAAAGGAGCAGAAGGAATATAAGATGGCATGGTGGTATCTTCTTGTTCATCCTTTCGCTTCATGAGTTTTTCAGGCTGTCTTTTTTCTTTCTGGTCTGACGCCATCTCCTTCTCATAATCAGCAGCAACTATTGTGACCTTTATAGAATCTTCCATGAATTCATCAATAACGGCTCCGAATATTAGATGGACGTCTTCATGAACAGCATCGTAAATAAAGGAGCATGCTTCATTGACTAGCTCTATATCCATATCAGGACCACCCGTGATATTTAGCAATACCCTCCTTGCACCTTCAATATTCGATTCCTCAATAAGGGGATTTGTAACAGCCCTTCTTGCTGCTTCTATGCCTGAGCCTTTCGCAATCCCAACTCCCATAACAGCCCTTCCTGCACCACTAAGGACAGTCCTAAGGTCAGCAAAATCAAGATTTATTAGACCAGGTTTAAGTATGAGGTCTGTTATACCCTGCACAGCCTGCCTGAGTACATTATTGACAAGTTCAAAGGATTTTGTAAGGGACATTCCTTTCTCAGCAATTAGTCTTATTCTGTCATTAGGTATAACTATTATGGAATCTACATTCTTTCTTAACTCTTCAATTCCCCTCATGGCATTGTCATGCCTTTTCTTTCCTTCGTAATAAAAGGGCTTTGTAACCACTGCCACCGTAAGAATACCGAGTTCCTTTGCAATGGCTGCAACAACAGGAGCACCTCCAGTTCCGGTTCCACCACCCATTCCTGCAGTTATAAATACCATATCAGCACCCTTAAGAACCTCTTCTATCCTTGAGGCATCCTCCATTGCAGCATCCCGTCCGAGCTGTGGATTTGAGCCAGCTCCCAGTCCCTTTGTAAGCCTTGAGCCTATCTGTAGCTTCAGAGGTGAAAGGGAAAGAGATAAGGCCTGTGTGTCTGTATTGATTGCAATGAATTCTACACCTGTAATTCCGGAGGATATCATGCTGTTTATAGCATTTCCACCACCTCCACCAATTCCTATTACTTTAATCCTTGCACCACAGTCAATTACTTCTTCAAGCTCAAACATGGGCACCTCCTTAACTATTAAAATTCTGAAGTGAGATACTTTTTCAATCTAAAATCTGGAAAAACCTGCATTCTTAAACTCTTCTTTATCCTCTCGATTATCCCTTTGATCAAAAACCTATCTTTATAATACTCTCTAATTCTCTCTGAGTTTATACTCAGCAAACCGAAAACCAGTGTATTTTGGGGACTGAGAAAAGATGAAGAAAGACCGGATATTTTAAGCCTATCAGGATATCCTATCCTCACCGGCATCCCCGTAAGAGANTCAAAAAGAATATCAAGGCCATTCAAAAGTGAGGAGCCACCTGTAAGAACAGCTCCACATATACCATAAGCATCAGTTTTTTCTCCTGCCTTTTCAACAGCAGCCTTTATCATAGAAATAACCTCCAGAGTCCTCGCATAGATAATTTCATCTATAAGTCTCAGGGGAACCCTTCTTTTAGTCCTCGAGCTATCTATCTCTATTTCTTCCAATGAGTCCCTCATGATTGCCGAACTATATTTTATCTTTACAACCTCTGCCTCCTTAACGGATATCTTCAGACCTATGGCAAGATCATTTGTAATGTGATTTCCACCAACAGGTATGCTTGCTGTATGAATAAGCCTTCTGTCTTTAAATATAGCTATATCAGTTGTACCTCCTCCTATATCAAGTAATAATACTCCCTCTTCTATCTCCTCTTCGGTGAGCAAAACCTTCCTCAGAGCTAAAGGTTCAAATACGATGTTCTCAACTTTAAGACCTGCCTGTTCACAGACTCCTATGAGATTCTCTACAGAATTTAACGGAGCTGTTATTATCTGAACTCTTACAGCAAGTCTGAAACCTTTCATACCGATTGGATTCCTTATGCCCGTCTCATTATCAACAATAAATTCAACAGGAATCACATGTAGTAATTCCCTGTCAAGCGGGATATAAACAGAGCTCGCCGATTCTATGGCATTTTCTATATCCCTTTCTGAAATCCTTTTACCCCTTACTCTTACCGCACCATAGCTCTCAAAAAACTCTATTAAATTTCCAGAGATACCTGTAGTAACAGAACCAATATTGAGATTAAATCTTTCCTGAGCCTCCTTTACTGCTTTTTTTATAGAAAGGGCTGCCTCCTCCATGTCAACGATTTGACCCTTTCTAAGGCCTCTTGATGGTAGGCTCACAGCTCCTTTGAGTACAGTACCACTTTCTGAAATCTCTGCTGAAAGAAGCGTGACCTTCGTTGTTCCTAAATCAAGACAGTTTATCTCATAAGCCATCCTTTTTTTCCCTCACAATAAGCCTTTCATTAAACCTGAGATCAATAATATAAGGTCTCAGTGCTTTTTCCCTTATGGATGGAGCAAAATCGACAAGCCTCCTCAGCTTTTCTCTGTATGAACCATGTCCTATTTTTATTGAAAGATAATCTTGACCTTTTCCTTTCTGCCTGACGAGTATCGTGAGGTCTTCCTTTTTTGAACCTGTAACAATAAGCTCACTTTCACCAGCGCTTATATTCATGGTCCTCATCTCTTTAAGAAGTAACAGTGCTTCGCTTATGAGCTCCCTGTTTTCATAATCAATCTCAAGAAGTGGCAGTAGCATTGGACTGTCATCCTGAAGCTCTTCGATAAGCACTCCCGTATCATCTATAAGAAATTTCCTTCCATCCTTTTTAATGATTGCCTGGGGAGATGCCTCCTCTACCCAGATAATGAGTTTATCTGGAAGTTCCTTTCTGATGACTGCCTCCTTTATCCATGGTGAACCTATAAGCCTGTGATAAACCTGTGGGGAAGAAATATCAAGGAGGCTCCTTTTATAACCTATATTTGCAATCCTCTTGATATCAGCCTCAGAAAGTATATGATTGCCTCTTATAACAATATTTTCAATGATAAAAAGAGCCCTCATTGCTTTGTAGGCTAAAAAGGAAGAAAGGCTGATAATTATTACCCCTGCAAGAATGTATAAGCCGAGTGGCCTTCTTCTCTCAAATTCTCTTAAATTTTTAGTTCTTCTGGAGCGCATCAAAAAGTATCTCCTTTACAAGCTCTTCGAAGGTTATACCTGCTGAGCGTGCTATTTTTGGAAGAAGGGATGTCTCTGTCATACCGGGAATAGTGTTTACTTCAAGCACATAAGTTTCACCTTTGTCTGTAATTATTAGATCAACTCTGGTTGCACCGCTACAATCAAGCGCCCTATGGGCAAGGAGTCCTGTATCAAGAGCTCTTTGAAGTCTGTCTTGAGGAATGTCAGGAGGGATAATGTACTCTGTCATTCCCTGAGTATATTTTGCCCTGTAACTGTAAAACCTCTCCTTTGGTCTGACCTCCACAGCGCCTATTGCCCTGTTTTTTAAAATCCCGACATGGACCTCCTTCCCTTTAATGTACTCCTCAATAAGGCACTCTCCATATTCTTTTGCAACCTTTATTGCATGAACAAGTTCTTCAGGCCTGTCAACAACTGTAACTCCCACACTTGAACCCTCATGTACAGGTTTTACGACAAGGGGAAGTCCGAATCTTTTGATAATCTCCTTTTCATCAGGTATCTCTTTCTTTTCAATAATCATGAATTCCGGAACACTCAATCCATGAGCAGTAAATAATCGCTTTGAAGCTAGTTTATCCATTGCAAGGCTTGATGCCTTAATCCCTGAGCCCGTATAAGGTATACCTAAGACCTCTAAAAATCCCTGAATAGCACCATTTTCACCTATACCTCCATGAAGCGCTAGAAATATACAATCAAACCTCTCCTTCTTTAAGTACTCTGAAAGGCCTCCTGCAGTTATCGCCTTTATCTTCTGATTCTTTAAAACCTCCCTTTCCTGCGGTCCTGGTCTGTGACCCTTCTGCCTCAGGTCTATTCTGGAAACCTTAAAACCAAGTCTTTCAAGGGCATCCGCTATTGCCCTTCCACTTCTTAAGGAGACTTCTCTTTCAGAGGAAAGCCCACCCATAAGAACACCTATCTTCAGTCTTTTAGGCTTCACATTCACACTCCTGTCTTATGATCTTTACCTCAGGTTCAAGAAATAAATTGAATTTTTTCATAACCCTTTCCTGAACCCGTTCTACAAGATTTAAAAAATCTTTTTGGGTTCCCCTGCCCCTGTTTACTATAAAATTTGCATGAATCATACTAACCTCCATATCACCAGAACGCATCCCTTTACAACCTGCCTGTTCAATAAGCCTTCCTGCAAAATCTCCTGGAGGATTCTTAAAAACAGAGCCAGCTGATGGAAGTCCTAATGGCTGGGTCTGTCTTCTTTTCTGCAGATAATCCCTCATTCTTTTTTCAAGCTCCTCAACTGCATCTATTTTAAAGGAGAATTCAGCCTCCAGTATTATTTCCCTGTCTCCTATTGATGAGTTTCTATAGGAAAAATGGATATCTTCTCTTTTTAATTCCTTTAAAACTCCATCGGTGGTTAGCAATCTCACAAGCCTCAATTTATCTTTTATCTCACAGCCAAAGGCTCCCGCATTTCCTTTCACTGCACCACCAACAGTACCAGGTATTCCCAGAAGTCCTTCAAATCCCTGAAGCCCTTCCTGCACAGTAAACCTTACAAGTCTGCTAAGAGGCGCACCTGCCTGAGCTACCACGCTGGTCTGGTCAATTCTTCTAAGATCTCTTAGTCCTGAAAGGTATATAACTGCAATGTCCATATCCCTGTCAGGCCAGACAATATTACTGCCACCACCGATTATTATGAATCTAATGCCGCTGTTTTTAATCAAATAAATTAATCTCTTCAGGGCTTCTACGGTCTTCACATGTATGAAGGCTGAAACTGAACCACCTGTCCTGAGTGTTGTGTGATAGCGCATAAGTTCATCTGTAAGGATTATCAGTCCCTCTTCTTTTCTTAATTTTTCTATGAGTTTCTCATCCATTATTCTTTAATTCCTTTAAGACCTCCTCTCCTATCTTCCAGACATCTCCAGCACCCATTGTAAGGAGTATATCACCTTCCCTTAACTCTTCTTTTATCTTCTGAATAAGTTTTTCTCTGTCAGTGACATAATATATGAAATCCGTTTCAGGAGCTGAGCCTCCAGAACTGCTTCTCTGTAGGATCTGCTCATAGAGCACTCCTGTGTTCACACCCTCTATGGGC
>JAOACK010000009.1 GCA_026417875.1 Thermodesulfovibrionales bacterium
ATTAGATCCATTAGGAAGTCTTAGATAGGCATCATATAATCCTTCATAATATCCATAACCCCATGTTAAAGCAAGCCAGTAATAGGGTTTGTTAGGTGGTACAGGTATATTGCCTGCATAAACCCAATCACAGGAAGGTGTTGTAATATCAAACCTTGGTCTTGCAAACTTTGTTTGTGATATTGTAAGCTTCAGGTTTTGGTTTATCGCATCTGTGAGTATATTGAAGAGTCCATAACCGCCAAAAGTTATATCTAGATCATACGGATCATTTAAATATCCATAGTAGGGCACATAGTCAGTTCCTTTTATGGTTGTTCCAAGTGTGAGCTGTACCCTTGCACCTGTTAGTGGCTCACCATTTTCTGCATTTAAGGCAAATCCAATGACACCTGCGATATCGCAGCCTTCATATTCAGAGGGTTTTACAATATATAAAAGATTCAGTGCTCCGAAGGTTGAGACATCATTTGGCCAGCATGTACCGTCTCTGAGAAGAGGGCCTGAAGTATTTGTTGTAAGAAGCTGACCTATCTGGCTATTTGTATAACCAGGATTCAATGCCCAAGCAACTGCTGCTGCACCAGCTACAAAAGGAGATGCCATTGATGTGCCATCAAGAATGGCAAAGCCATCTCCATTATAAGTTACACCGCCAATTGGTGTGGGTGATATTATCTCTACACCAGGTGCAGTAATTGAGACCCAGGTGCCATAATTTGAAAAAGATGCCCTGCAGCGGTTCCAATCATGTGCAGCTACTGCAATCACCTTATTTGGAAAATTTATTGAAAATGCAGCAGGATATACAAATGTACTACTATTATTATTTCCTGCTGCTGCTACAAGAAGCTTTCCTTTTGTATTAACAGCATAATCCACTGCAAGTTCTTCAAGAGGAGAATATCCTCCACCAAGGCTCATATTAATAATCTTTACACCTGTATTATCTGCTGCATATTTAATTCCAAGAAGAATATCAAAGAGAGTTCCCCAGCCCTGAGAATTCAGCACCTTTACGGCAAGTATCTTTGCATTCCAGGCAACTCCTGCTATGCCCAGGCCATTATTAGACTTTGCAGCAGCAATACCAGCTACATGGGTTCCATGGCCATGGTCATCCATGGGGTCTGGATCTCCATTCACAAAGTCATAGCCTTTTATTACCTTACCAATGAGTTCTGGATGTGTATAATCAACTCCAGTGTCAATCACTGCTATAATAGGCTGTGCAACTGCCTGAGGTGGGATCCAGTTTGCTGCAATATCATAATATCCCCACTGATAAACGAGCATTGGGTCATTGCTCTGGCTGAGAATCCCAGCATCTCCAGGATTTCTGATACCAAATGCCTTCTTGATTATATTTGGCTCAGCATATTTTACTGCGTTTCTAAATGCAGGTTCTGTCCTCACTCTTTCTATAGCCTGAGCAGTTGCCTCTTTTGTGGCAGCACCAAGCTTTACCTTTCTTACCTTTGCCTTAGGAAGGTTAAGCTTTCCTATAATCTGGCCACCCAGCTGTGTAACGAGTGCATTAATCTCAGCATCTGTAAGTTCGGGTTTAAATCCAATAATTATCTCACCAGGAGCCTGTTCTGGCTCTTCCCTTATCTGTCCGTAGACAGCGCCAGAGGTAAGGAGCAGACAGAGCATAAGAAGAAATAAAAATAACCTGTTCATAAACTCCTCCTTTTATTTTAATAAGAACACCGAAGGTGTTAATTTAACATTATCACACTACTAACTCAGAGTCAAGGTTATTTTTAATAATTATTGCTGTCTATTTCATGCTTTGGAAAGCTTAAAATAAATTATCATTTTTAAAGCAATAACTTTATCTTGCATGGTTATGTAACCCGTGAGGAGAGGCTCCTTAAATACGGACAGGAGTGGTCTTGTCAGGTTTACAGGTCTTTCTGCCTCAGGTAAGTCAACCATTGCTCACAATCTTGAGAGAGTACTTTTTGACAAAGGCATTAAGACCTATTCCCTTGATGGTGATAACATAAGGCATGGTCTTAACTCTGACCTTGGATTCTCTCCTTAACATAGATAAGGAAAATGCAGATAATAAGATAATCTCAAATGGATTAATAAGAAACATCTGCTCAGTTAAAGAAAGAATAAAAAACTGGTCATTTTTTTAAAAGTACTCAATATTCTTGTAATCAACGGTATTATTTAATTATACTATTGAACAAGAAAATTAACTCGGGATTTAAATATTTAAGATATGACTGAATTTTTTATGTTCACCAAGCAAATGAAAAGTCTCAAAAATTTCAAATTATAAATCAAGGCCCTGTAATAACAGGGTTGTGATTGGCTGGAATATGTAAAGTTTTATATGAAAAGAATTTTAATTTTGAATCACCATCTTGTCGAGTTTGCGGGATCTGAACTGGTTACACTTGAATTAGCTGAATATTTCAATATCAAGGGTTTTGATACCCTGGTGGGTTCATTTATTTATGATAAACCACTGAAGAAGATTTTTGAGAAGAAAAAGGTCAATGTTGTTAATTTTTTCAAAAATCCATTGCCCTTCACGACATTTGATATCGTATGGGCCCATCACTTTCCGACTTACATCAAGGCTATAGTAGAAGAAAGAATCAAGATTAAAAAGTTAGTAATAAGCTCGCTATCGCCATTTCATCCTTTAGAAACAATTCCTGAACCTTTTATGGCCGTTGCTGATCTTATTTTGGTTAATTCTTATGAAAATTTTCAAAAGATTACATCCTATGGAAATGAGTATATTGAAAAGATAATGATTTTTCCAAATAGTGTCCCGCAGATCTTCTTTAACTTTTTTAATCGTAATCCTAAAAATGAATTAAAAAAAATAGCAGTGGTATCAAATCATCCGCCCCTTGAAGTCTTACTTCTTAAAGGAGCCTTCTCCAAGCAGAAAATTGTCGTAGATTTTTTTGGTGTCAAGGGACAATATAAACTCATCACGCCTGAAATATTAATAAATTATGATCTTATCATCTCTATTGGAAAAACCGTTCAATATGCAATGGCTCTTGGTATACCAGTATATTGTTATGATCATTTTGGGGGTCCCGGATATTTAACCTTGGAAAATTATGAGTTAGCAGAAAGATTTAATTATTCTGGAAGATGTTGTAACAGGAAGCTTACTGTTGAAGAGATAAAAAAAGAGATTCTGGAATTTTACTCTTCAGCGGTTGTCTACAGGGAATTTTTTTACAATCTGAGCATTTCTAAATATTCTCTTGAGAAAAATATAAACAGAGTGCTTCAAAGATTAAAAATAGACAATGAGCTTGAATATAAAAATTTAGAACACAAAAATTTCTATTTTTTGTCTCAAATGAATAAGGCTTATATGGTAGAATTTGCAAAATCCAGAAAGACTAATAGTATTAAAAAATTAATTAATACTATAAAATCTATGAAAGCATTTCAGTGTATTCAAACAAAATTTAAGAACATTCTTCAGGCAGATACTTTATGAATATCCTTTTCCTGATCCAGGATCATCAGATGCCCAGTAGCAGGGTAAGGGTATTGAATCTCCTGCCTGAACTCAGGAAGAGGGGGATAAATTGCGATGTTCTTCCCTATCCAAAGGGATTTACAGGAAAAATAAGAATGTTCAGAATATTGAGTAGATATGAAGCAATTTTTCTTCAGAAGAAATTACCAACACCATTAGAATCAATAATTTTAAAAAAATTATCTCCTCTGCTCATTTTTGATTTTGATGATGCCATATATTTGAAACATGATTCAAGCGAGAATCTGGTTAGCAGATCAAGGATGTCAAAATTTAAGGCTATTGCAAGAAAATCAGATCTTATAATTGCTGGAAACAGGATACTTGCTGAAGAGGCAAAGAGATTCAATAAAAATGTTGTGGTAATTCCATCGGCTGTTGAGATAAGGGATATCCCGCAAAAAGACTATAAGTCTGAAAATGAAAGGGTTATCATTGGATGGGTCGGAGGAGCTATAAATTTAATTCATCTAAAACTTGTTGAGCCTGTTCTTAAAAAACTTTCTGAGGAATACAGTATTGAATTGAGAATTATTTGCTCTGAATCCCTTTATATGGAAGGTGTGAAAATTAAATTTATACCCTGGAGACTAGATACCCAGGAAGCTGAGATAGCTAAATTTGATATAGGTATTATGCCCCTTCCAAAGACCAGGCATTCTGAGGGTAAATGTGGTTATAAGGCCCTTCAGTACATGGCAGCAGCCGTCCCACCTGTAGTCTCTGATGTTGGAATTAATTCAGAGATAGTTGAGCACGGAAGCGAGGGCTTTGTTGCAAAAGATCTGGATGATTTTTATAAGTATTTAAGACTATTAATTGAGAACAAGGAATTGCGAAAGAAGATGGGATTAAGTGCAAGACAGAAGGTGGAGAAGCATTATTCAATTGCTGTTGTTTCAGAGATTCTTTCTGATGTCCTCCTATCATCTATAAAACTCAGATAGCATCTGGAGGGCTGTTCTGAGAATGGAGAGTCTTTCCCTGATTATCCTGTCGGCATTCTTGATTATACTGTAGCTATTTCCTGTTCTTACTTCAAAGATTCCTCTGTGAGATTCAGTTGAAAATATAATTCTGTATTCCTCATCAATAAGGGCTGCGGTGTCCCAGTTCGCAGTGATAACAAAGGGTCTTGTCGATTTCTCTAGAAGGGAAATGCCCTGAGAATAATCTTCATAGGGATTAAGGCAACCAAGAGAACGCATGATGGTAGGCACTATGTCAAGATGGGATGTGAGGTTTTCTCTGATTGCTGGCTCCGCCTCCGGATGCCAGAGCACAAAGACAACCTTGTTCTGATAGTCATTAAAAGCCGAGGTATGGCCGAGATAGCCATTTTCATAAAACTCCTCACCATGGTCACCTGTAATCACAACAATGGTGTTTTTAAGGAGTCTTTTTTCTTTAAGACCTGAAATAATCCTTCCTATCAAATGGTCTTCATAATGAATAGCATTTTTATACCTGTTTCTTATTAAATGTACCCTATCCTTAGAGACATCCCTGAAATAGTTTATATAATTGTCTTCTACTACAGGTTGAAATTTTTCAAATTCCTCTGGATAAAGATAGGGTTGATGGGAGGAGTCAAAGAACATAAAAGAGAAGAAAGGTCTTGTCCTTTCTCTTTTTGAGATAAAATCAAGAAATCTTTCTGTAATTATCCTGTCCCTTTCATAAGAAAGCCCGGTGTCAAATGTATCTGTAATAGCCTCAGGTATTCGGACAAAGGCAGTTTTTCTGAATTCAGGAAATGTGAGTCTTGTGCTGGAGAGAATAAGGAATTCATAATTTTTTTCCATAAGAGCATCTATGAGTACAGGTGATATCCTGTTTGCCAGAAAGCTGTGCCAGTATGTTCCGCTCAGGCCATAGAGAAGGCTGAATATCCCAAATCTACTACCATTTCCACCACTATAGTGATTCCTGAAAACTACTGCCTCTTTTGAAAATCTCCAGACCTCTGGCATTATCTCAGGATCGAGCATGTCAAATCTGAGACCTTCTACTGCGATTATCAGAATATTAAAATTCTTCTGATTCTCAAACCTTAGAGGTCTTTTTGGATAATTAAGCGCTTTCCGGTTTGTGTTTAATTTAAGTCCTTCTTCCCTGTTAACATTCATTCCAAGGACCTTTGATGCAAACCTCTTTACAGTGAATGGCTGGTACAGGGGATAGAGCCGTGAATTCTTTGTTATCTCTGTTTTATTCATAAGATCTCCGTAGGCATAGAGGCCCTTATCAAGGCAGATCAATAACAGGGCAGTGACAAAAGATATTCTTGAAAGTTTCTCTATAGCAGGTGAATTGAGTTTTTTAATATAGAGATTGAGTGCTACCTCAATTACTGTAATTAAAAGTATAATAATGATGAAAAATATTATTGTCTCACTTCCCAGTGTTACTGAGTCAGAAACTCCTTCAACTGTGATTACATTCCATACAAGAGAATTAAGATGGAAGCGAAAGAGTGAATAGATTTTTATATCAATGATGAGAATGGCCTGTAGAAGTGTATAAAAAATAACATTAATAAAAAAGGATATAACCTTTCCTGTTATAAATGATAAAAAATAAAGAAAAATTGCTGGAAGAAGATTCAGCATAAGGTAGTTAGCTAAAAAGGCTATTGCCTCAAGAAATATGTTCCCCTCCCAGTACTGGGTGAGGGTACGGGATATGAGCAGGGATAAAAATGTATTCACAAGGCCCAGAAGCACAAAGCAGTGGAATTTATTTTTAACCATCTTTTTAAATCCTCCATATTTGTATTACAATTCTATCATATGAAAGTTGCCATCATAAAGAGCAGATACACACCATATGGAGGAGCAGAAAAATATGCCGCCATAATGGTTAGGGCCTTTGCAGAGAGAGGGCACGAGGTTCACGTTCTCACCTCAGGACATACTGAATGGCCTGAAGAGGAATTTGTGAAGTATATAAGGCTTCCCCAGATCGGATTTAACAACCTGCTGCGACTTCTGACCTTTAATGAATCAGTAAAAAAATATCTTGAAAGAGTCCGCTATGACTGCATTCTGGGTATGGATAACACAGAGATCCAGACCCACATAAGGCTCGGAGGTGGCCTTCATAGGGCGTGGCTTGACAGGCGTTCAGAAGAAAGTTCCTTTTTAAAAAGATTAAGTTTTTCACTGAATCCCTTTCACAGGACAATGGTTGCAGTTCAGGAAAAGGCACTTCATTATCATGGCTTAAAGAGGATAATATGTAATTCAAGACTTGTCATGAATGAGATAGCATATTACTATCCTGAAGCAGTGGACAAAGCAGTGGTCATACATAATGGAGTTGAATGGAATGAACTGGCTCATGTCTTTGAGGTAGGACTTACTGAGAGAGAGCAGATATTGAAGAGATTGAATCTCCAGCCTGACCGTTTTTATTATCTTTTTGTCGGTAGTGGCTATGAAAGAAAGGGCCTTGAAAAGGCTATAAAGGCATTGAAAGGGATGCCTGATTACACTTCATTGATAGTAGTGGGTAGAGATAAAAATGAGAAAAGATTTCATGAACTTGCTGAAAAACTGGGTTTAAAAGAGAGGGTTTATTTTTTTGGTCCGAGAAAGGATGTCGTTAACTTTTACCAGGTCTCCGATGCCTTTGTGCTTCCGACACTTTATGATCCCTTTTCAAATGCAACACTTGAGGCACTTGCAATGGGGCTCTTTACAATTACATCAGATGCAAATGGAGCAGCAGAAATTATTTGGCCAGGTGCAGGTGTTATAATAAAAGACCTGAAAGACACAGAAGCGGTAAAAGAGGCACTGTCAGAGGCACTAAAACCCCATTTATCAAAGACAGAAATAAGAGATAGTGTTAGAAGTCTTGAACTTGAAAACCAGGTGAAAAAAATAATAGACATATGCGTGGAAAGATAATAGCAGGAATAATCCTTATCATATTTTATGGACTCTTAATAAATCTTCCCTATTATCATTTAAAAGAATTTCAGGGTGAGGAAGGTAGAAGAGTGGTTATTGCTCTAGAGATGATTAAAAGTGGAGATTATGTTGTCCCCACTCTCGAGGGAGAGGTGTATTTAAACAAGCCTCCTTTATTTAACTGGCTTCTGGCTGCAATGTTTAATATAACGGGCTCTTCTGCTGAGGCTACTGCACGGGCAGTATCTGTCCTCTCTGCCATAATATGTGCTATTATTGTAAGCCTTTTCTGGCTTAAACTCGGGTTCAAAGATTTATGGTTTCTACCAGGCCTTGTATTTCTCAGTATCCCTGATGTTATGGATAAGGCAATCAGGGCTGAGATAGATATGACCTTTACACTGACTGTCACGGCATCAATTCTGAGCTGGTTTTATTTATACGAGCTAAAAAAAAGAAATCTGGCGGGATGGATTGTCTCCCTTGTTCTTCTGACAATTGCATTCCTTACCAAGGGTATAATATCAGTATACTTTTTTTATCTCACGATAGGCTGCTATCTATTTTCAAATAAAAGACTTAAAGAACTTACAAGCATTAACCATCTTACCGGTGTATTTGCTGGAGTTATTGTATTTTCCTTATGGTTTATACCTCTATTAAAAAGAATTGATCTTCAGACCGTGCTCTCAGCCTGGCTGCAAGAGATATTGGTGAGGAAGGAACCGTTAAAAGACAGCTTCTGGAGACATCTGATCGATTTTCCATTACAATTCATTATTGGTTATATGCCGTGGATAGGTTTTCTGTTATTTTTCAAAAAAAGGTTAATGCTTAATAAGGGTCTAAAGGATATACTAACCTTTTCCCTGTTACCTATAATATCTACCCTAATTATCTTCTGGCTTATTCCTGGAGCAAGGGTGAGATACATTCTACCGCTTTCAGGAATCTTTGCCCTTTTAATAGCACTGATAATAGAATTTATTAAGGAAAGTAATGATATTTCTATTAAGATTTATTTTAAGATTTTGGCTGTTATCATAATCCTTTCAGGCCTTTCTATTCCCTTTTTGAAAGAAACCTTTGAAATTAAAGGAATGGTTCCATGGGCAGGCGGGTTACTACTCTTAGCAGGTGGTGTTTATCTCTTTTTTTTAAAAGACCTACACAAACGGGTGATAACCTTGCTGGTAATTATGTTCATTTTTAAGTCCGTCTATGCAGCTGTATATTTCCCTTATCATGAAAAGAATATGAGTTATTACAGGTATGCTGCAAAGAGGATTAATGAGATGGTTCCTCTATCAGCAAGTCTTTATGACTACAACCTCGGAAATTATCATATAACATATTATCTCAAAAGGGATGTTCTGAAGATTAAAGATATCTCTCTACTTAAGAAAGGAGATTATCTTATCACCAGAAAGGACCATATAGTTTTGCCCTGTGAATTCAAAGAAGTGGATGCCTTTATAGCAAGGAAGATGAGAATAGGAGTGTACAAAAAAGAAGGATGCTGATAGTCCATACTGAATCTGCAACTCTTGGTGGTGAGGCATACAGGCTTATTGAAGAGACGAGATATGTAAATGAGAACACCTTTCACAGGGCATTAATCATAGGTCCAGCTAAATCTGATTTTGAAGAGGTGGCTCTCAGGTCAGGAGTACCTTTTATTGGATTTAATTTCAGGGATTTTGACTATCATCCGGTAAATTTCATAGGTGCGCTGAGATTATTGAAGACCCTCAGACCAGCTGTGGTCCATACACACCACAGTGCCGATGCCTGGATATTCGGTGTGGCGGCTAGACTCCTCGGAATACCGGTTGTCAGGGGAAGGCATATAAGTCTTCCCTTTAAGAAGTCCTTTTTTAAAAATTTTGTTTATACCCACCTTGCTGATGCCTATACTGTTAGCTGTTCATCCATAAAGAGAGAGATGGTTGACGCAGGGCTTGCCAGGGAAGAAGAGGTCTTTGTAACACCGGCTGGTGTGAATCTTGAGAAATTCAACATCAGTAGAATTGACAGGTCTTTTTTAAGACAGGAAATCGGTCTTAAAAAAGAAGACTTTCTGATAGGAACAGCCTGCTTTTTAAGGAGCTGGAAGGGTGTAGATACCCTGATGGAAGCCTTTGATATTCTTGTTAATAAAAATTATAAAAATTTTCATCTCATAATAGCGGGTAAGGGCACGGAAAGAATGAAGAATACGGAGATTTACAAAAAACACAGTGAAAGGATACACATACTGGGTCACAGGGATGACATTGAGGGAGTAATAGGAGGTCTTGATATATTTGTACTTGCATCCAAAAAATCAGAGGGTGTTCCTCAGGTAATTCCACAGGCCATGGCACTTAAAGTTCCATGTATAGGAACAGAAATTGGAGGAATCCCGGATGTAGTAAAGGACGGGGTTACGGGCTGGCTCATAAAGCCTGACAGCCCATCAGAACTTGCAGATAAGATTCGCTATGTGTATAATTTACCGCATAATGAATTGAATAGAATCATTGAAAAGGCATACAATATGGTACATGAAGAATATACAGTTGAGAGCACAGTTAAAAAATATTTCATGGCCTATGACCTCGCTTTGAGGAAAAGAGCATGAGAGGTCTTACATCAAAAAGAATCCTTGTTACAGGTGGTGCAGGGTTTATAGGCTCTCATCTCTGTGAAAGGCTTCTTGCTGAGGGTCATGAGGTCCTCTGCGTTGATAATTTTTATACTGGAAGAAAGGCAAACATTGCCCATCTACTAAGCAATCCCTATTTTGAGGTATTAAGGCATGACATTACCTTTCCACTATATGTTGAAGTGGATGAGATTTATCACCTGGCCTGTCCTGCCTCTCCAGTTCATTATCAGTTTGACCCTGTACAGACTACAAAGACATCTGTTCATGGAAGCATCAATATGCTCGGTCTTGCAAAAAGGCTGAAGATCAAGATACTTCTTGCATCTACAAGTGAGGTTTATGGTGACCCCACTGTTCACCCCCAGCCAGAGACATACTGGGGTAATGTCAATCCCATCGGACCAAGGGCATGTTATGACGAGGGAAAGAGGTGTGCAGAGACACTATTTTTTGATTATCACAGGCAACATAAATTAAAGATAAAGATTGCAAGGATATTTAATACCTATGGTCCAAGGATGCATCCCAATGACGGAAGGGTTGTGAGCAATTTCATAGTGCAGGCACTGAGGGGAGAGGATATAACAGTTTATGGTGATGGAACCCAGACAAGGAGTTTCTGCTATATTGATGACATGATAGAGGGTCTCATAAAACTCATGAACAGTCCTGATGATGTGACTGGCCCTATAAATCTCGGTAATCCTGCTGAATTCTCCATTCTTGAGCTTGCAGAAACAGTAATAAGACTTACAGGTTCAAGATCCAAGATAGTCTATAAACCTCTTCCACCTGATGATCCCAGACAGCGCTGTCCCGACATAACCCTTGCAAAAAGGATTCTTAACTGGCAGCCTCGTACTCACCTTGAGGATGGTCTCAAAAAGACGATAGACTACTTCAGAAATCTCTTGGGTATTGGATGATACTCATTGCAGGTGGTGCAGGATATATAGGTTCACATACCAATAAGCTTCTGAGCCGCAGGGGTTATAAAACTGTTGTCTTCGATAACCTTGTTTGCGGACACAGGGAGTTTGTGAAGTGGGGTGAATTTTTTGAAGGCGATCTAGCATATAAGGATCAGATAAGGGAATGTTTTAAGAAATATCCGGTAGAGGCTGTTATGCATTTTTCTGCCTTTGCTTATGTTGGTGAATCTGTGGACAACCCGGCAAAATATTATATCAATAATGTTGTAAATTCTTTAAACCTGCTTGAGGTTATGAGGGAGTTCGGGATTAAATATTTCATATTTTCTTCAACCTGTGCAATTTATGGCATTCCTGATATTTTACCAATAAAAGAGGACGCGGCAAAAAGACCTGTAAATCCCTATGGCAGGACAAAGTGGATGATAGAACAGATTTTAGAAGATTACGAAAGGGCTTATGGAATAAAATATGTTTCTTTGAGGTATTTTAATGCTGCAGGTGCTGATCCGGACTGTGATATAGGTGAATTGCACGAGCCCGAGACTCATCTCATACCACTTACTATATATGCTGCCCTTGGACTAAAGGATGAAATAAATATATATGGAGTGAACTATCCAACAAAGGATGGAACATGCATAAGAGATTATATACATGTTATGGACCTTGCAGCGGCTCATATATCAGCACTTGAGTTTCTTATGAAGAATAAGAGGAGTGAAGTCTTCAATCTGGGAAATGGTGAGGGATATTCAGTAAGGGAAGTTATAGAGTCTGTAAAAAGGGTGAGTGGAAAGGATTTTAAGGTCGTGGAGGGCGAAAGACGACAAGGTGATCCCCCGATCCTCATAAGTGATAGCAGTAAGGCACATAAAGTTCTCGGATGGAAACCTGAATTTGAAAGTCTAGACTCCATTGTAGAAACAGCTTGGAGATGGCACAGTTCAAGAGCTTTTAAGAGCCTTTTGAAGTTCCCATAGTTTTGAATACTTCTGGAAGGTTGAATAAGAAGCACCTATTGCAGCAATCATACCGTGTGTTCCATCAAGAAAACCCATCTTCAGGATATAAGTCTCAATAAATTTCCAGAGTGTCTTTAATGGAATCATAACCGCACTAACCCTTTTATTTCTTTTAAGGAGTTCCAGGGCAGCGGCTGAGGAATAGTTATTCTGTCTTGTAATATACTGGGATAGAGAGGAATAGGTGTAATGAATTAAAGGTGACTTGAGGGTTCCTATTCTTCCAGATCTGATTATTACTTTATCATGAGGATTTATACCTCCATAAAAGGCGCATTCTTTCTTAAATAATCTCAGAACATGGTCAGGATACCATCCACCATGCCTCATCCATTTATTAATAAAATAATTTTTTCTCGGAAACCTGTATCCATCATAACGGGGATGCTTAATAGCATCTATAATCTCTTTTTTTAGTTCCGGGGTAACCCTTTCGTCAGCATCAATATTTAAAATCCATGAACCCCTGGCCTTTTCCATTGCAAGTGCCTTCTGCTCGTTCATACCAGGCCAGGGATTATAAAAGACCTTATCAGTATATTTTTTACATATCTCTACGGTCCTGTCCGTGCTGCCAGAGTCTATTATTATAATCTCATCCGCCCATTTTACACTTTCCAGGCAGTCACCTATGTTCTTCTCTTCATTAAGTGTTATTATTGTTATACTCAGGCCTGATTCCACTTTTTCTCCTAAATTTTTGATATTATAACATTTATGCAGAACAAGAAAGGCCTGCTATCAGAAAGGATAATAATTCTTGACAGGGTTGATTCTACCAATACCTATCTCAGTATCCTTGCTAAAGAGGGCTATCCCCATGGAACAGTTGTTATTGCCGATACACAGACAGCAGGAAGGGGAAGGTTCAGGAGACAGTGGTTTTCGCCACCGGGAAAAAATATTTATATGAGTATACTCGTAAAACCCGAAGGAGTTAATCAAAGCCTATCAGATTTTTCTATACTCCCCCTGCTGGCAGGTATTGCCTCAGCCAGAGCAATCCGTTACTTTACAGGTCTTCCAGTGAATCTTAAATGGCCCAATGATCTGCTCCTTTATGAGAAAAAACTTGGCGGTATTCTTGTGGAATCCCATATGGCTCCATCAGTCGGGATTCTTGATGCCTATTTTATAGTTGGAATAGGAATAAATGTGAACATGAAGAGGGAGGAGCTCCCAGAAGACATAAAGGATATTGCTACAAGTCTTTATATGATAGCAGGAAGGGAGTTTGAAAGGAAGCCGTTAATTGAAGAGATACTTAAGGAATTCTTCATACTTTATGAAGAATTTAAGTCTGAGGGAAAGACTTACATAATATCTGAATGGCAATCTCTTAGCTCTACCCTTGGCAGGAAGGTCAGATGCCTTATGCCCGATGGAAGGGAGATTACCGGCAGGGCGGTGGCATTAGATGATAATGGCTATCTAATTGTAGAAAAGGACGGAGTCCTTGAGAGTATAAAAGCAGGCGATGTCTTTCATTGTAGCAGTTGATATAGGAAATTCAACAATTACCGCAGGTAGGTTTTCAGAGGAGGGACTTTCTGTAATCTCCGTTCCAACCTTTCCAGTAAGGGATGTTTATTATTATTCCTCCTTCTTCAGAGAGATTGTCTTGAAGGAGCGACCCAAAGGTTTTATAATATCCTCGGTTGTTCCTGAGCTTACTTTACCAGTTAAAGAGGCTGCTCTTTTATTTACAGATAAGGTTATTCTGATGGATTACAGACTTGATACAGGTCTGAGATTTGCTATTCCAGAACCTGAAAAGACAGGCACAGACAGGATTGCAGAAGCAGCTGCTGCATATGATGAATTTAAAGCTCCTCTTGTGGTTGCTGACCTGGGAACTGCCACAACCCTTACCGTCATTGGGGAGGAGGGGTTATATATGGGAGGAGCAATACTGCCTGGTGTAAGGGCTATGGCAGAGGCTTTAGGTAAACAGACAGCCCAGCTTCCTGAAATAGAGCCATCTTTTCCCGCTGAACCGGTGGGTAGGGAGACTGTTTCAGCAATAAATTCTGGTATTATATATGGGACTGCCGGTGCAGTTGAGAGGCTAAGGGAGGAATTTGAAAAGGAGCTCGGCAAAAGTCTTTTGCTGATTACAACAGGAGGAAATGCTCCATTGATTGAGCCCTATCTGAGAAGACTGGATTTTAAAAGACCCTATCTTGTACTTAAAGGTCTTAAATTAATATTTGAGAGGAACTTAAATGCATGAACTTAGAAAGGATATACTACTTGGAAGATGGGTTGTGGTTCTCAGAGAATCAAAGGGACCTGATTACTATTACATCCCTCCATCAAGTGAAGAAGGAGCATGCCTGTTCTGTCAGGAAAGTTTTTTCCAGAAGGACATTCTAACACTTGGCGACCCCGGTAGATGGAAGGTAAAGGTGGTTCCCAATCCAGAGCCTGTCCTGAGGGTTGAGGGTGATCTGGGCAGGCGAGGTATAGGAATATACGATGCCATGAACAGTATAGGAGCAAATGAGATTATCATTGAGTCACCCTATCATGACAAGACTCCTGAGGAACTCGGCACAGAGCATTTAAGGGCAGTTATTGAAGCCTACAGATTAAGGATAGAGGACCTCCACAGGGATGCAAGGCTTCGATATGTTCTTATATACAAGAACCATGGACGTCTGGCTGGTGCCCATTACAATCATCCCCATTCCTCGTTAATGGCTACACCCATAATTCCAAAAAGACTCAAGGAAGAGCTTGATGGTGCAAAGCAATACTATGGTTATAAAGAAAGGTGTATCTTCTGCGACATAATGCATGAGGAGCTTTCAAAAGGCGTTCGTGTGGTCCTTGAGACAAGCCATATGATTGCCTACTGCCCTTTTGCTCCAAGGTTTCCCTTTGAGGTATGGCTTATGCCAAAAAGGCATAACTGTGCATTTCAGGAAAGCTCATCTCAGGAGCTAGATGACCTGAGCCATGTTCTTTATGAAATACTCAGAAAGATGAAGGCCCTTTTCGGTGATCTTCCCTATAATTATGTACTTCATACAGCTCCAAACAGGATTCCAAGAAGAAATCACTGGCATACCCTGGGAGATGATTTTCACTGGCATATAGAATTCATGCCGAGGCTCCAGAGAACAGGAGGATTTGAATGGGGCTCTGGCTTTTACATCCTGCAGACATCGCCTGAGGATGCAGCAAAATTCTTAAGGGAGGTTTGATATGATTAAAAAAATTTTATTGCCAACAGATTTTTCTGAGGGTTCAAAAAATGCCCTGCCCTATGCTGTGGAGCTAGCAAGGCAGTATAATGCAAGTCTTCATATTATTCATGTCATATATGATATTAATAAGGCCTCAGGTCTGCACGTGCCTCATGTGAATTTGGACCAGCTCTATAATGAAATTGAGTCTGTTGCAAAAAAGGAGCTCGAGAGATTTGGGCTTGAGGAGCTGAGGGGTATGAATGTCCAGAGAGAGGTGATAAGGGGAATACCCTATGAGGAGATAGTAAAATACGCTGAAAAAAATCAGATAGACCTTATAGTGATAGGTACCCACGGAAGGAAGGGACTTGAAAAGATATTTTTTGGAAGCACAGCAGAGCAGGTTGTAAGGAAGTCTCCCTGTGCAGTCCTTACAGTGAGGCTTCCCAAGAAGTAAAACTGGGAAGATAATCCTCTTTTTATCACTTACAGTAGCTTTTGAGATAAAGATTTGAAAGTCTATCTTTCTGAAAGCACATTTCTCGGTCTTCTCCTCAGCTCTGCTGAGGTTTATAAGAAGGAATGCCTCGGTTATCTTCTGGGCTACAGGCTTGAAGATAGATTCATAGTAGAGCATGCCTTCAGTCTCCAGTCAGCCTCAAGAAGACTGAAGGGAGTGATCCTTGGTGATAAACACCAAAAAAAAATAGAAGAGGTACTTGATAGATTTGACAAACTCCAGATAATCGGTGACTTTCATTCACACACACAGTTTGGTGAGACGAAGGGACTTCCCATACCGAGCCAGGAAGACCTTAAGACGATGAAACCTGGAAATATCTATCTTATAGTTGCTGTAAATGATATTGATAAGGTTTATTCATGGAGTGAGAACAGGGACGGAACCATATCAGGTTCAGTGGGAAGATTGTTTTTTAAGATAGCAGCCTATTATTTAAAGAAAAAGATAAAAAAAAGCTCTAACGGAAACACCTCAGGTAATGAATCCTTTGAAGTAAAAAGGGCAAAGATATACTGTCCTTTCCCGCCAGGTTTTTAGAATGGTCAAGCTAAGTTCTGATGTTATTGTAATAGGAGGAGGTCCTGCAGGTTCTATAGCAGCAAGGACTTTAGCAGAGTATGGTCTGGATACTGTCCTTGTGGAGAGAAATTTAAAACATATTAAACCCTGTGGCGGAGGAATTCCCTCAACAGCCTTCAAGGAGTTTCTTATTCCCCTGGATATTGTAAAAAAAGAGGTTGATCATGTGGAAATAATACCTCCATCTCAAAAAAGGCTCTCTGTAACCCTGAAAGGTGGCGCCATATCAATAGTGGATAGAGCTGAATTTGATTCCCTTTTAAGAGAAAAAGCCTCTCTAAAAGGTGCAAGGATTATTGAGGCAGAGTTCATAAGATTTCTTGAAATCTCACCAATTATAAAATCACTTTTGAAAAAAGGAGAAGAAGCAATTGAACTCTCTTCAAAATATGCCATCATAGCTGATGGAGTAAATTCAAGGGCTAGGAATTCGCTTGGACTTAGGCCAGTGAATGCAGTTTTTACACTCAGTATTAAGTTTAATGAAATTAATACTGAAAGGTGTGAATTCTGGTTTGGCTCTGAACATGCGCCGGGTTTTTACTCCTGGGTTTTTCCTCTGTCTGCAGGTACGGGGAGCCATGAATCAGGGTCTATAAAAGGGAATTTTTCCCTTTTTCTGAAGAAAAGAAACCTATCACTTAATGTACCTCTAAGAGGATATAGAATACCCCTCTGGTCTTTAAGGGGAAGTATCTTAGAGTATGGACCAAGCATACTCTTGGCTGGAGATGCAGCAGGTCTTGTACTGCCTCTTACCTTTGAAGGAATATACTATGCCATGGCTTCAGCTAAGCTGGCAGCAGAGGCTATAATAGAGAATAGGCCTTCTATCTATAAAAAGGAGTGGAAGGAAAGATATCTCAGGAGTTTCTCATTTATGAAACTCCTGTGGAGATATTTTCTCAGAAACGACAGGTTAGTGGAAAAGCTTGTTGACTTACACAGGTTGCCCGAGGCCCAGGAGATTGCAATTGAGTTGTGGCTTAAAAAATCTCTGGATAAAAAGAGCCTTCATTCCTACATAAGGCTTTTCAGGAAACTTATTGGCATAAAGATATGAAAGAGGAATTATCATGGATCCCTTCTCAGGAATTTCTTACCATAAGAAAGGAAGCTTTCTTTTTTCTCTTCCTGAGTCTTGCCCTTCATTCTATGGTTGCAATTTTTTTCTATTTTTATTCTATAAAAGAAGAATCAGTTAAACCACCACTTTTTGCAAGGGTAGTAAGACCTGAGGAGATTCAGGGTCTGCTTTCACATGAGATGCTCAGAACTCCGGTAACCAGGCAAAAGAGGAATAGTACCATGCCCTTTTCATGGCAGAAGCCTGAGGGTAAAACTATGGCTCCTCCTCAGAGTCCTGGTAATTTTCAAGAAATTCAGAGACCTGAGGACCTTATCAGAATTCCTGAAATAACATCAGCTCCACCTGTTAAGGATACTCCTGTACTTTCAAGACTTTTTGATAAAGAAATAATTAAAGAAAAGGCAAAAGAGGACTCTGTTGAAGAAAAAATCTCCAAGATGACCTTTGATACAAAGGAATTCAAATATCAGGGTTACATGAATAGGCTTAAGGAGAAGATAGAATCCATATGGCAGTATCCTCTTTCTGCAGCCCAGAGAGGTATTTACGGAGATCTATACATAAGATTCTCAATAAAAAAAGATGGAAGCCTAGGAAGAGTTCAGCTTATAAGGACATCCGGCTACAGAGAGCTTGATGAGGCTGCAATGAAGGCATTATTCGACGGAGCACCATACTGGCCGTTGCCTCAGGAATGGGGAATTGATGAATTCATAATAGACGGACATTTTATTTATACGCTTTATGGATATTATATTAGATAGTTGCAGGATAGAAATGTATTTATTTAATTACAGTGAGCTGCTTAATAATGGTGCCGAAGGCGGGATTCGAACCCGCACGGCCTTGCGACCACCAGACCCTGAATCTGGCGCGTCTGCCAGTTCCGCCACTTCGGCTGAGATTATTTTAACACATGATTGACCTTCACATACACGGACTTAGTAAGTGGGATATCTCAGATGGAACTGAGGCTATTGAGAATATCTCCATTCTTTATGCCTCAATGGGAGTGGAGGCATTCCTTCCAGTGATAATGCCTGATGAGCCGGACCGGATCAGAACTATCTTAAGGACAATCAGTATTGCTATGAAAAGGGCATCTGGAGCAAGAGTACTGGGAGCCTATCTTGAGGGACCTTTTATCAATCCAGAATATGCAGGAAGTCTGAAAAAGGAATTTTTTCTTCTTCCCTCACCTGAATCATTAATGAGATTGATTGATGGTTATGAAGATATTGTCAGGATCATTACGATAGCACCGGAGCTTCCAGGAAGTCTCAGAACCATAGAGATGTGTAGAAAACTGGGCATAACAGTTCATATGGGTCATTCAGGTGCTACCTATAAAGAGGCCCTTGATGGAAAGTCTGCTGGTGCCACAGGTATAACACACCTCTTTAATGCCATGAGACCGATACACCACAGAGAGCCTGGAATTACTGGTCTCGGCCTTCTTGATAAGGACCTTTACATAGAGCTCATCTGCGATGGTATCCATATCGCTCCTGAGATTTTAAGGCTTGTATTTTCTGTGAAGCCATCAGATAAAATAATAGCCATATCTGATTCAGTGGCCTGTGCAGGAGATTCTGAGGCTTCAATTTATAATTCTCAAGGCATGTTGAGAGGAAGCCCTTATGCAATCAACAGGGCTCAGGATATTCTTAAAAGTATCGATATCTCTATGGATGTTATTGAAAGGGTTACTTATATAAATCAAAGGATATATATTAATGAATAGCTATACATAAATCAGCTGACAATAATAAGTAAAAGAGGAATCAATAATGTTACTTGATCTAAGAGGATATTCTGAGGAAGAATCTCTTAAAAAGTTAAGGGATATTTTAAGGTATTCCTGCCCTCAAGATGAAATCCTTGAGGTGCTTATTAACTCAGAAAGGTTTGAAAAAAAACTAACGGCATTTTTGAAAATGTCCGGTCTCAAATTTGATTCGTTAAGAGATGGCTCGACCTTAATAATAAGGATTATAGAAAAAAGCTGTAACTGCCAATAGAATATAAGATATGGAATTAAATTTTAAAAAGGTATCAATAATAGGAGTGGGGCTCATTGGAGCGTCTTTAGGACTTGCAATGAGAAAAAGAGGCTTGTGCCAGGTCATCCATGGAACTGGCAGGGATGAAAAGAACCTCATGAGGGCAAAAGACAGGGGCATCATCGATACTTACAGTCTTGACCTTAAAGAGGTATGTGAGGGTTCAGACCTAATAATACTTTCAACACCTNTAGGGGCATTTCTTGATATTTTAAAGAAGATAAATCCTTTTCTGAAAAGGAGCTCTATACTCATTGATGTAGGTAGTGTAAAGGGAAGACTTGTTTACGAAATCGAAAAAATAATATCAGAAGGAGTCTTCTATATTGGCACCCATCCCATAGCAGGAAGTGATAGATCAGGCATTGATGATGCAAGGGCAGAACTCTTTGAAGGTGCAAGATGTATTATAACACCCACCGATAAGACCGATAGAGAATCTCTTGAAAAAGTTTATCATCTCTGGGAGAAGGTGGGCTGCAGGGTTGAACTAATGGATCCCTACAGGCATGACAGAATTTATGGTGCCGTAAGCCACCTTCCTCATATGATTGCCTACAGTCTTGTTAATACGGTAGGGGAAATTGATAGTGAATTTATTGGATATGCAGGTCAGGGATTTAAAGATGCAACACGAATTGCCTTGAGTTCTCCTGATATGTGGAGGGATATAGTGATTTATAACAGTGAAAACCTTTTAGAGATGCTGGATGTCTTTAAAGGAGAGATTGAAAAAATAAAGGCACTTCTTGAGAAAGAAGATGCCGATGGAATAAAAGAGTTCTTTGAAAGGGCAAAGGAGTTGAGGGAGAGGATAAGGTAGGATGGGAAGGGTGATTGAGCTATTTCAAGACCCAGAGATAATTAAAAAGATTCAAATAAAATTGCCTTATTTATTTCAGCTTGCACAGATTGAGATGTCTCGGGCAGGGAAAACAGGGATGGAAGTTGGTACAGTAAGGGAACAAATAATAATCGCATTATTGCTTTATAAGTTTGGGAAGAAAATGTAAATACTATAGCTATTACCAAACCAGAGGTTGATGTTGAAGTCTTTGGTGAGCCTGTTTCCATAAAGACTTTTACGGGCAAGGGTTTTTCAGGTATTAAAATTGCTTGGACTGTAGATGTAAAGAGTTCCAGAGTATTTCTAAATAATTACGAACCTTCATCAGATATTTTGCTTGTTCAGATAAATTGGGATCATGAAGGTGGTTTTTATTATATTCCAAAAGAAGTTCAGATAAAATATCTTCATAAATTGGGAAGAGAGAATTATATAAAATTGCCAAAAGAAGGAACAAATCCAAGAGGTATAGAATTTAAAAAAGATGCTTTAAAAGCATTATTAACAGATAAAGAAACTAAAAAGATACCGATTGTGTGGAAACGGAGAGATTTATAAGAGGTGGGTTGATCTCTGGGATGAAGACTAAATTCAAAAGAGGTAATGGTACAAAGACCAGTCCCTTTGGTTCTCCTGGTAGAATTGGTCATGACTCAACACCCTTTTATAATAGTAAGCTTTATGAAGGACTTCCCAAAGAAGAACGAATTAATTATAAAGAAAATAAGACACCATCTGAATTTTTAAACAAAATTATTTGCAGATCAAGTGAAAATATGGAGGAATTGCCAGAAAGTTGCGTTCATTTAATGATAACATCACCACCTTATAATGTAGGCAAAGAATACGATCAGAATCTCACATTAAAAGAATATAGAGATTTTTTAAAGAAAGTCTGGAGTGAAGTTAAAAGAGTTCTTGTGCCTGGTGGAAGGGCATGTATCAATATAGCAAATCTCGGTAGAAAGCCTTATATCCCTCTTCATGCATTTATTATTGAAGATATGCTTGAGCTTGGCTTTTTAATGAGAGGAGAAATTATATGGAATAAGGCTTCAAGTGGAAGTCCCTTTACCGCCTGGGGCAGTTGGCTGTCAGCAAGAAATCCGACTTTGAGAGATATTCATGAATATATTTTGGTTTTTTTCAAAAGAAACTTTTAAAAGAGAAAATCTCAATAGAAAAGCACCATATCAAAAGAAGAGTTTCTTGCCTTTACAAAGAGTATCTGGACTTTTCCAGCAGAGCCAGCTACTAAAATAGGACATCCTGCACCTTTTCCAATTGAATTACCTTATAGACTTATACAACTTTATAGCTTTGAGGGTGAAATTGTTCTTGATCCAGTTATAGGAAGTGGGCAGACTGCCATGGCTGCAATTAAAACTAATAGATATTTTGTTGGCTATGAGATAAATAAAAAATATGTAAAGCTGGCATAAAGAAGAATCAGGGATTACTCATGTAAGCAAGAAAAAATTCCATTGAACTTATGAAATCTAAAGAAAATAATTATCCTGAATTTAAAGTATGTGATTGCTCCTTGTATTATTGGGAAAATATTGTTGTGAGTGGAGATGAAGACTTTGATGATCGCACTACAATACATTATCATTGTGCATTATGCAGTGAAGATTATGCTGTAGTAGATTTTGATGATCCAGAAGAAATTCTTTATCTTCATCCTTCTGTTAATAACAAATTCAAAGGCAGATAAAGGCAAAATAGGTGTTGAGGAGATATTAATTTTCAGAAAATAAATATAATGAACAAATAAAACTCTATAATGCAAAATGTCTTAAGTATTTAAATTCTGAGCCTGTATTGTTCTATAAATTTTTTTATCAATTTTAAAAATTCCTCTATATCTGTAAGATTGTCTTGAATAATCCTGTAGATTTCCTCATCTGTAACCTCATGATAAAAATGGACGAGTCTATTTCTATATCCAGCCATGAGTCTGAGCCTCTGAGCGAATTCTTCAGGTATTATACCAAGTTCGGAAAGCCTTGCAGGTATCTCCTTATATTCAACGACTGCCTTTCCAGCGGTTTTTGCAATAATATGTCTTCCTGTATCAAAGATTGCTTCAAGGCTTCTTCTTAAGTAGCTCTCAGCGATTGAAGGTGCCTCGCTGCTAAGGAACCTGTCCTTTGGAATGCTAGCTAGTCTTTTTAATTTAAAGAGTGCCTGATTTATAAGACCAAGCCTGTCTTCAATCAGCTTTATATTCAAACTCGAAATAACCATTCTCTATAGCCTCAAACATATCCTTTTCATTGAGCTTTAAAATCACAAGCTCATCAGAGGCAAACATGAGAACTTTTTCTTCATACTCCTCTTTTGTCTTCTCATCAATAGCGTATATATTAATCCCTTTGATTGCCTCAAGCTGTATCAGGTGATCAACCTCATGAAGGAACAAAAGGTCTGCCCTGAAGGGTGAGACAAGCTCCTGGAACTCTAAACTGAGCAAAGCATAGGTTTTGAGAATGTCTTTTGGAAGCTTCAAAAATAAGACAGCAAAATCAATATCACTTTCAGGATCCTCTAACTCAATTCTCTCACCTTTAAGAAGCCTAAGACCCTCTTCAGCCTTTGAGCCAAAGAGATAACAGAGGGCTATATCATAAGATTTGCATATCTCTTCTATCCTTACCATGCTGTAATTATAACATGAATTATTTTATTTCCTGTCTTAATTAAAGCCTCAGCTATTAAAACAAATATATGCTATGCTAAGAAAATAGAGAAAAATTTAAACGCCCTTGCATATTAATAGATTATTAACTTAAAATTTACCATTGCATTTTTTATAATATCTTAAAGAAGAAAGAAGATAAAAGGTATTCAGATAGACTAAATGAACATAAAGCTATATAAAGCAAAATCTTTAAGAGGTGAGCTCACACCTCCACCTGATAAGTCTATAACCCACAGGGCCATCATGTTTGCATCCATTGCAGAGGGCACGAGCATTGTCAGGAATCCCCTCATGGCAGAGGATCCGGTAAGCACCATGAATGCTATGAGGATGTTAGGGATAAATAGAGCAGCAGAACAGCAGAGCAGAAGAGCAGCAGAGTCTTCCACACTTCCGAGCTTCTGCACTTCCGAGCTAATTATCCATGGAAGGGGTCTATATGGTCTTAAAGAGCCCTTTGATGTTATAAATTGTGGTAACTCAGGAACAACTGCAAGACTGATTTCTGGAATCCTTGCAGGGAATCCTTTCTTTTCTGTTCTTACAGGAGATGATTCATTAAAACAGAGACCAATGGCAAGGGTTATTAATCCATTAAGAGAGATGGGTGCTATTATATCAGCAAGACAGCATGATAAATACCTGCCCATGGCTATAAGGGGAGGTAATCTTAAGGCAATAAGATATGAGATGCCTGTTGCATCTGCTCAGGTGAAGTCCTGTCTGATACTTGCTGGGCTCTATGCAGATGGAATATCTGAGATAATAGAACCTCAGAAGTCCCGCGACCATACAGAGAGGATGCTCAGGGCAATGGGTACTGATATAGAACAGAAGAGCATTACAGCAGCAGGGCAGCAGTCTATAATCATGGTTAAGGGTATTAAGTCTTCCGGACTTCAGCCTCTTGATATAACAGTGCCAGGTGATTTTTCTTCTGCTGCATTTTTTATTGTTGGTGCATTGATTATCCCTTGTTCAGAAATCTTCATTAAGAATATTTGTTTGAACCCTACAAGAACAGGGCTTCTTGAAGTAATAAAAGAGATGGGTGGAGAGATAAAGATAGAAAATATAAGGGATATCTCTGGTGAGCCTGTTGGTGATCTTTATGTCCAGAGCGCATCAGGACTTAAAGCCGTCAGGGTGGGCAGAGAGATTATGCCTTTAATGATAGATGAGTTTCCGATACTCTGTGTCCTTGCAACACAGGCTGAGGGAGTTACGGAGATAAGAGGTGCTGAGGAATTGAGAGTAAAGGAGTCTGACAGGATTAAAGCAATGGCGACAGAGTTAAGAAAATTAGGAGTTGAGATTGAGGAATATCCTGATGGTTTAGCAATTAAGGGTAGAGTTTCTTTAAAAGGCACAACAGTAGAAAGCTATCATGACCACAGGATTGCCATGTCCCTTGCCATAGCAGGCCTTATTGCAGAGGGAAAGACTATTATAAATGATCCTCAGTGTGTGGATATATCTTTTCCCGGATTCTTTTCCATACTTGAAAAAATGGTGAGAAGATAACCTCCTCAGGTTCTTAGACTATATTTTTCCATAAAATTTTTGATCAGTAATACAAATTCCTCTATATCCTTAAGATTGTCCTGAATAATCCTATAGATCTCCTTTTCTGAAATTTCATGATAAAAATGGACAAGTCTGTTTCTGTATCCTGACATAAGTCTTAGTATTCCGGAAAAATCTTCAGGTCTCACTCAAGTTCTGCAAGCTTAATGGCTATTTCCTTGTACTCAACAGATGGCTTTTCAGCACTCGTTGCAATGATATGCCTTCCTATGTCAAAGATTGCCTCGAGGCTGCGCCTGAGATAACTTTCAGCAATTGAAGGTGCTTCACTGCTTAAAAATTTCTCTTCTTGAATACTGGACAATCTTTTTAATCTAAAAAGTGTCTTATTTATTAGGCCAAGCCTGTCTTCAATGAGCTTTATATTCAAAGTGGAAATAACCATTCTCTATAACCTCAAACATATCCTTTTTATTTAGTTTCATTATTCACAAGCTCATCAGAAGCAAACATGAGAACCTTTTCTTCATAATACTCCTTTGTCTTCATCGACAGCGTATATATTTAACCTTTGATTGCTTCAAGCTGTATGAGATGGTCAACCTCCTCAAGGAACAGAATATCTGCCTTGAATGGTGAGACAAGCTCCTGAAATTCTGTGCTTACAATGGCATATGTTTTGAGAGGTCTTCTGGAGGCCTTATAAAGAGTACAGCAAAATCAATATCACTTTCAGGATCCACAGGTTCAAGCCTTTCACCCTTAAGAAGCCTCAAACCCTCTTCAGCCCTTGAGCCGAAGATATAGCAGAGGGCTATACCATAAGCTCTACATATTTGCTCTATTTTCTCCACAAAGGTATTATATATATTATGCCTCAGGTGATTACCATAGATGGGCCGTCTGGTGCTGGTAAGAGCACAGTAGCAAGACTTCTTGCAAAAAGGCTCGGTTACCTTTTTCTTGATACAGGTGCCCTTTACAGGACCGTGGCACTTTATCTTAAAGAGAAGAATGCAATCCAAGCAGATGATGCGACCATTCAAAGACTTCTTCAGGAATGCAAGATATCTTATGATGGAGAAAATATATTACTGAACAGTAGATCAGTTTCCTCTGAGATCAGGACACCTGAGATAAGCGAACTATCATCAATTGTTTCCACAAAAAAGGTCGTAAGGGACTTCCTTACAGAACTCCAGAGGAAGATAGCCTCTGGAAGGGATGTGGTTGCTGAGGGCAGAGATAGCGGAACAGTGGTCTTTCCCGAGGGTAAAAAATTCTTCCTTACAGCCTCCATTGAAGAAAGGGCAAAAAGGCGATGGAAAGAATTAAAAGAAAAAGGAATTGAAGCAGATATTGAAGAAGTAAGGGAATCGATGAACAGAAGGGATCAAAGGGATTCTACAAGAGAGCTTGCTCCTCTTAAACCTGCTGAGAGTGCTATAATAATTGATACTACAGAGTTAACCCCCTCACAGGTTGTAGAAGAGATAATAAAAAGATTAGATGTTAGAAAGGATAATTAGATATATAGCCTACATTTTTTTTAAACTCCTTTTCAGACTTGAAGTGAAGAATAAAGATAATATACCTGAAGTAGGGGGTGTTATAATTGCAGCAAATCATACAAGCTATCTTGATCCACCATTGATAGGATCAGTACTCAGAAGAAGGCCAACGTTCATTGCAAGAGAAAGTCTCTTCAAAGTACCACTTATAGGCTCAATAATCAGGGCCTATTCCATAGGTGTAAAGAGAGAGGGGCCAGGTCCTTCAACACTTAAAAAGGCTGTGCGTGTTCTAAAAAAGGGCGGTCTTCTTGTGGTATTTCCTGAAGGAAGCAGAAGCAAGGACGGTAGACTCATGGAGATAAAAAGGGGTGTCGGCCTTATGGCAGCACTTACAGAAGCACAGGTAATTCCTGCTTACATAAAGGGTGCCCATAATGTCCTGCCTGTTGGTGCTGTTATACCCAGGCCTTATAAGATAAAGATTATATTCGGTAAGCCAATAAAAAGAAGAAAGGATGAGACAGATAAGGACTATGAAGAGAGGGTTACCAAGGAGGTTTATTCAGAGCTTAGGAGGCTTAGTCATTCATGAAGATTAAGAAAGCTGAGATGGCAGGATTCTGTTTCGGAGTGAAGAGGGCAATTGAGCTTGCCATGAAGGCAGCTCGTGAGGGTACGGGAGTTTATACCCTCGGTCCTCTTATCCATAATCCTCAGGTCATTGAGCGATTAAAGCATGAGGGTGTAAGACCCTGTGATATATCAAGTCTGCCCTCTGATATCAAGACAGTTATAATAAGAACCCACGGTGTTGAAAAGGAGCTAAATGAATATTTAAATTCTCTCCAAATAAATGTTATTGATGCAACCTGTCCATTTGTAAAAAAGGCTCAGCAGTATGCTAAACTTTTACATGAAGAGGGTTATCAGGTTCTTATCCTCGGAGATGCAGCTCATCCAGAGGTGGTAGGTATAAAGAGTTATGCTGGTCCTGATGCACTGGTTATCTCGGACCCTGATAAGCTGGTAAAACTCCAAAAGAGGGTTGGTATCGTTGTCCAGACAACTCAACCTCTGGAGAATCTCCAGAGGTTGCTTCACAGGGCAATTGCCCTTTGCAAAGAACTTAAGGTTTATAATACAATTTGTAATTCAACATCCCAGAGGCTTACGGAGACCGCCGAGCTGGCAGTAAATGTCGATATAATGCTAGTAATAGGCGGTCGTAACAGTGCAAACACAACTCAGCTTGCAAGACTCTGTGAATCTAAAGGTGTAAGAACCTATCATATAGAGACAGCTGAGGAGCTTAAAGCAGAGTGGTTTGAAGGAGTAAATTCTGTAGGTATAACAGCAGGTGCTTCAACACCTGACTGGATTATAGAGGATATAATAAATAAACTTGAGAGGTTTAAGGGTTAATATGGGTGCAGAAGATAAGATAAATCAGAGCTTAGATTTCTCTACAGGGAATGAGGGCTCCTCAATGACTGTTCAACAGATTGGTGGAGTAGAAAATAGTTCAGGCGAGGAACTCCTTGATTTCCTTGAAAGGGATTTCCATACCATCCAGGAGGGAGAAATAGTTAAGGGCAGGGTTATTGCAAAGAGGCAGGATGGTATTATTGTTGACATAGGATACAAGTCTGAGGGTTTTATCCCCCAGGCAGATGTGCCGCAGGAACAAGAGATAAAAGCAGGAGATGAGATAGAGGTATTTATACAGGAGATCCTTGACGGAGATGGAATAGTGCTCCTTTCCTATCAGAAGGCAAGGAGACTCAGGGCATGGCAGCTTGTTGAGCAGGCACAGAGCAGTGGTGGATACATTGAAGGAAAAATTATAGAAAAGACAAAAGGGGGGTTCATTGTAGATATTTCAGGTCTCAGGGCCTTTCTGCCTCTCTCTCACACGGATCTCTCCCTTCCGAGGAACCAGGATCAATATATTGGCATCACTTCCAGATTTAAGATAATTAATGTAAACAAGAAAAAAAATAATATCGTCCTTTCGAGGAAAGAAATACTGCAGGAGGAGAAAAGGAGGCAGAAAGAATTACTTCTTGAGCGATTAAAACCCGGTGCCCTTGTAAAGGGGATTGTAAAGAATATTACAGATTATGGAGTTTTTATTGATCTCGGTGGAATTGATGGACTTCTTCATATCTCCGATATATCCTGGAGCAAGATCAATCATCCTTCAGAATATTTCAAGCAGGGTGACAGGGTTGAGGTAATGGTATTGAAATTTGAACCAGAGACTGAGAAGGTTACACTTGGTTACAAGCAGAAAAAGCCAGATCCCTGGTTGAATATTGATCAGAGATATGCATCAGGACAAAAGATAAAAGGAAGGGTTATAAGCATTACAGATTATGGTGCCTTTGTCAGGATAGAAGATGGGATCGACGGTCTTATTCATGTATCCGAGATGGACTGGTCTAACAGGCCCAAACATCCATCAAAATATGTATCTCCAGGTGAAACTGTAGATGTTGTTATTTTGAATATTGATAAGGCTCAGAGAAAATTATCCCTTAGCCTTAGGAGGACAAAACCGAACCCCTGGCAGGTTATAGCAAAGAAGTACAAGCAGGGGGATATAATAGAGGGAAGGGTGTCAAATATAACCGATTTTGGTGTCTTTGTTGAATTACCAGAGGGTATTGATGGCCTTATCCATATATCAGACCTTTCCTGGACAAGGCACTTTCAGCATCCTTCTGAGATTGTGAAAAGAGGCCAGAAGATAGAGGCAGTGATTTTGAATATCCAGCCAGAAAAAGAGAAACTCTCTCTTGGCCTAAAACAGCTTACAGAGGACCCATGGTTGAGGATAATACCTGAAAGATACAAACTAGGAGATGAGGTTAATGCAAAGGTTATCAAGATAACAGAGCACGGAATATTTGTGGATATTGATGACCTTGTAGAAGGCCTGGTATTTGCCTCGGAGATACCAAAGGATATTGATAAAACCTCGCTCAAATCAGGTGATACCATAAGGGCATGGATAATAAAGATAGACAGGGATCAGAGGAAGATCGGCCTCAGTCTAAGAAAATCAAAATCTGAAAGCGGAGATCAGGCTCGGGAAGAGTCAAGAAGGAGTTAGGAATGAAAAAAACCTGTCTCATAATTATACTCGTTATAAGCTCTTTAATAATTCTTAGTCTTTTAATGACCCTCTTTCAGAAAGATGCTGTTACAGGTGAGAAGATAGGTCTTATCAAGGTTGAGGGTCCTATATTAACCTCCTGGGAAGCTATAGAGGAATTAAAGAATTACAGAGAAAATAAAAGTATAAGGGCAATTGTTCTCAGGGTTGATAGCCCTGGTGGTGCAGTTGCACCATCCCAGGAGATATATGAGGAGGTTAAAAAGACAGCAAAGGAGAAACCTGTTGTTGTTTCCATGGGAGCTGTAGCTGCCTCCGGCGGTTATTATATATCAGCAGCCGCATCAAGGATAATAGCCAATCCCGGTACACTCACAGGCTCCATAGGTGTGATAATGGAGATACCAAATATAAAGGGTCTTATGGATAAAATAGGGATAAAGACAGAGGTAATAAAAAGTGGAAGATACAAGGACCTCGCCTCTGTATTCAAGGATATGGAACCAGACCAGAGGAAGATACTTCAGTCTGTACTTGATGAGGTTCATGAACAATTTATAAAAGCAGTATCTGAGGGAAGGAACATACCTGTTGAGGAGGTGAGGAAGATTGCTGATGGTCGTGTCTTTACAGGCTCACAGGCTTTAAGTCTCGGTCTTGTAGACGAGCTTGGTAATATAGAAGACGCAATAAAAAAGGCAGCAGAACTTTCAGGTATCAAGGGAAGGCCGGAGATTGTTACAAAAGAAGAAGGCTTCTCTCTTAAAACACTGCTCAAAAACAGTCTGCCAGACAGACTTATGGAAGAATATACATCAGTGAAGGTTAAATATATATTTATTCCATGATTCAGGGTTAAAAAATGTGATAGATGATAACTTTTATGAACCTTATAATCATTATTCTTTTTCATAATATATCGTTGACATCATGAATTATTTATAAGGAGGTTTCTATGACGAGGTCTGAACTTGTGGAGAAGATTGCAGAGAAGTGTACTAATTTTACAAAAAGACAGGTTGAAATCATGTTTGACACGGTTTTTGACAGTATTAAGGATGCTCTCAAGCGTGGAGAAAGGGTTGAGATAAGAGGATTCGGAAATTTTACAGTGAAAACAAGGAATCCCAGGGTTGCCAGGAATCCAAAGACAGGAGAAGCTGTCGATGTTCCAATGAAAAGGGCAGTTCATTTCAAGGTTGGAAAAGAGCTTATAGAGATGATGAATGCTCCTTCTCAAGAGAGTAAGTAAAGGTTGTTTTAATGAGTGATAGCCTTGAGTTTTTAGATTCATAAGAAATATCTATCGAAATCAGTAAATATAAGGAAGAATTTTGGAAAGAAGAAGTTTCCTAAAGCTTTCTGCCAAGCTTGGTATAACTTTAGCTGGCTTTCTTACCTTACCCTTTTTTGTTTCACTCAAGCCCGGAGGGATTAAAGAAAAAAGGATAGAGTATTTTTTTCTTGCATCCCTTGAAGAGATGCCCAGAAAGGATGTTAAGAAATTTGAGCTTATACTTGAGCAGAGCACAAGCGATCAGCGTCTGAAGAATATGAATGTTTATATAGTAAAAACCCTAGATGGATGGATTGCCCTCTCGCCTGTATGCACACACCTCGGATGTATGGTTAATTATAACAGGATAAAGAAGGAATTTATATGTCCATGCCATGGTGGAAGATATAATACCCATGGAGAGGTTATTGTTGGTCCACCTTCCATGCCACTTACAAGGCTTCCTCTGAAGGTAGAAGATCAAAGCGTCTTTGTGGGGATAAAGGTTTAGCTTCTTATGGCAAGGCTCACTGACTGGTTTTTGGATAGATTCGGTCTCAGAAATCCGCATAAAAGATTCTTAGAGAGACCTGTTCCACCGGGATTGAGTTATTTTTACTGTCTCGGTGGTATGGCCTTTACATCCTTTATGATTCTTGTCTTTTCTGGAGCCTTCCTTACATTTTTTTATGTTCCTTCAGAAAAAGAGGCCTTCCAGAGTATAGTGAGGCTTAATAATGAGGTGCCTCTTGGCAGATTTATAAGAAGCGTGCACAAATGGTCAGCAACACTGCTAATAATATCTATCATTCTTCATGGGCTCAGAGTTTTTATATCCAGAGCCTATCTGCCACCCAGAGAGTTAAACTGGGTATCAGGTGTATGCCTCTTTATTCTTGCAATGTTAGAGGGTTTTACAGGCTATCTCTTACCCTGGGATCAGAAGGCGTACTGGGCAACAGTGGTTGGAACAAATATTATTTCCTTAATTCCACTTGTTGGAGATGATATCCTGATGGTTATAAGAGGAGGACCTGAGGTATCAGGTGCAACACTTACAAGATTTTATGGGCTCCATATAATATGGGTTCCTCTTTTAATGTTCCTGTTACTCTGGGTTCATTTTCATATGGTAAGGAAACTTGGTATCTCGAGACCTCTATGAAGGAACATAAGAGATTTTATCCCGATTATCTAATCGAGATTTTATTCTTTGTTTTTGTCCTGATTGAAATTACAGTCATCCTCGCCCTTCTTTTTCCACCATCAACAGGAAGGGAGATAGATTTTCTTTCACCTTACCAGCCAAGACCAGAATGGTACTACCTGTGGCTTTTTGGACTCTTAAGATATTTTCACGGAGACCTTGCTGTGATAGGCGGGGTGGTTATCCCCTTTCTGGCAGTATTTATATTATTTGCAGTGCCCTGGATTGACAGGAGGTTTGGCAGGTTATTTACATCTCTGCTCATAGGGATTCTTCTCTGTTTTTTTATTATTTCAGTTTTTCTGGTGTAATTTTTCACATGTCTGTACCTTAGCCTTACAGCCCATGGCTCTTTTATGATATTCTATAGTATGCTCACTGGTTTTAACACAAATATTAAATACAGAGGAGAGGTGTTTCATGTTCAGACAGAAGATAGTGGTCTCAGAAATCCTGTTATAACCACACTTCTTTACAGGGGGGGTGTGATACTTGTTTCAAAAAAGACCAGCTATAAAGAGCTCATACCTGATGATACAGTTTCAATATCTAATGTTATTAGAGATAGGATAAAACAGCTTATGACGGATCAGCACAAATCAATGATAACAGAGCTTCTTGCTGGAAGATTTGATGATATTATAAAAGGTCAGAGGTCTCCACTACAGGAAATTCGCAGTGCATCAGCAGAGGTTCCAGAAACAAACCAGCCTGAAAGATCTCTCAACCAAGGAAATGGAGATAAAGTCCTTTCAAAGGAATCGGATAGGTCCTCGTCAAATATTTCTCTCACAGAGTCTAAGAAGGATGATGGAGGAATAAATACCGATCCTCAAACACACACTCCAACCAAAAGCCATTCCTGCCGCTCCCTTGATGACATACTTCTTGAGCATATAATGAAAAAGAAAAAGAATACATAGAATTGAAATAAAAAAAATGCATTCATTAAAAACACATACAACAACGCCCGGGAATAGAAGTATTACAAGCAAGTTATTAACAACCTTTGATGATATAAATACATAAGAAGAGGATTCCATAGTTTACTGGGTAATAATGAATTTTATGGAAATTCAAAAGCCCTTGAGACTTTTTTTCGTTTCCCGCATCTTGAGAAGAAACGGTGGTATAGCTTTATATGGAAGAATATTGGATTTATAATGGAAGACTCAAACTTTTCAATTCTAAACACTGGAGAGGGTGGTGGAGGAGGTCCAAGGCACAGGGTTGAAACTGACCCGGGGCATTGGAAATATAAAGATCTCTATCCTGGTAAAGCACTCAGATTTTTACATTTCTGTGTGATAGAGAATTATGATAAAACTCTATTGTATAAAGTCAACTGACAATCTTATGGTAAATTTAGCTAAATAGACCCTTTAAAAATCCAAAAAGGATGACATAGAGTTTATACTTTACAGTATAGGACTTTCCTATAGGCAATCCACAGGAGTAATTTTGCTATTGTATACCTGTCTTTAAATATAATATAATGAAAAATGCTTGTTCAGAAGAGGGATATTGGTTATCTCAACAATCAAGCCAGGCTTTTGAGGATTGAGATCCTCAAGATGCTTACAGAGGCTGGCTCCGGTCACACAGGTGGTAGTCTTTCAGCTGCTGATATAGTAACTGCCCTGTATTTTTATAAACTGAGACACAGGCCTGATGCTCCTTTTTGGAGAGAGAGGGATAGATTTGTGCTGTCAAAGGGGCATGCTGCTCCTCTTCTTTATGCAGTGCTTGCGATGAGTGGATATTTTGATAAGTCTCTCCTTAAGACCTTAAGAAAATTAGGAAGCCCTCTTCAGGGACATCCCTGTTCAAAGAACCTTGCTGGTGTTGAGATATCAACAGGTTCCCTGGGACAGGGTTTGAGTGTAGCAAATGGAATAGCCATGGGATTGAGGCTTGATAAACTTCCTTCGAGGGTTTACTGTCTTCTTGGCGATGGTGAACTTCAGGAAGGTCAGGTATGGGAAGCTGCCATGACTGCTTCTCATTATAAACTTGATAATATCTGTGCAATAGTGGATCTTAATGCCCTACAGATTGATGGACCAATTTCAGAGGTAAAAGATATTGAGCCAGTGGATAAAAAATTTCAGGCCTTTGGATGGCATACCATTGAAATAAACGGTCATGATATGGCGCAGATAGTTGATAGCCTTGACAGAGCAGAAACCCTCAAGGGTGCACCAACTGTAATACTTGCAAGAACAATTAAGGGAAAGGGTGTATCGATCTTTGAAAATAAGGTCAAATATCATGGTGTAGCTCCAACAAAAGAGGAGCTCGAAATTGCCTTAAGGGAACTTGGTGATGGGACAGGTATCTGATACCAAAATGGAGATCAAATCTTTCAGTGGAGTTGATGCGGCAACACGAGATGCCTATGGAGAGGTTCTTTACAGAATTGGTCTTGAAAATCCTGATATAGTTGTCCTTGATGCAGACCTGAGCTCTTCTACAAAGACCCAGAAGTTTGCAAAGGCTTTCCCTGAGAGATTTTTTAATATGGGTGTCTCTGAGCAGGATATGATGGCTACAGCAGCAGGACTGTCTCTTTCAGGGAAGATTCCATTTGCCTCTACCTTTGCCATATTTGCCACTGGTAGGGCATGGGAACAGATAAGACAGAGCATTGCCTACAGCTGCCTTAATGTAAAGATTGTTGCAACCCATGGAGGAATTACAGTTGGTGAAGATGGCGCATCCCATCAGGCAATTGAGGATATCGCCTTGATGCGCGTCATACCCGGCATGACCGTTATAGTGCCTGCTGACGCCTACGAGACAGAACTTGTTATTAAAGAGATTGTTAAATATAAAGGACCTGTTTATGTTAGGCTTGGCAGGGCAAAGGTTAGGGCTGTTATGCCTCAGGAATACAGATTCTCCATAGGCAAGGCCCACGCCTTCGGTTTTGGAAAGGATGTAAATATTATTGCCTGTGGTGTGATGGTAGCAGAGGCACTCATTGCAGCAGGGATACTTAAAGAAAATGGAGTAGATGCTGGTGTTATAAATATGTCAACCATAAAACCACTTGATGAGGAAATGCTTTTGAAGGCATCAGATGCATCCTTAATTGTTACAGCTGAGGAACATTCAGTGATAGGCGGTCTTGGTGGAGCGGTTTGTGAATTTCTTTCTTCAGTAAAACCAAAACCTGTATTAAGGATAGGAATAAGGGATAGATTTGGAACCTCGGGTTCGTCAGGCGAGCTGATGAAATTTTTTAAACTTACGGGTGAGCAGATAGCTGAGGATATTCTTTCAGTGCTTCGTAATGCGTGATCAGGAATAATGAAAAAAATACTCATCAGCCCGTACTGCTCATCAGGATTAAATGAATATGATTCACTTTGAAGGTGTTTCCAAGATATATGAAAGACAGCTTGCCCTTAAGGAGATAACCCTTTCAATAGAAAAGGGAGAGCTTGTTTTTATCACAGGTCCATCAGGTGCAGGAAAAACCACGCTTCTGAAATTGATATATGCCCACGAAAGACCTGATAAAGGCAGGCTGGTTGTCGGAGAATATGAACTCTCCACCATCCATCAGAGGAATATACCCTTTTTAAGAAGGATGATCGGCATAGTTTTTCAGGACTTCAGGCTGATTGATACAAAGACTGTTTTTGAGAATGTTGCAATGCCCCTCAGAATAAGGGGACTTAAAGAAAGAGACCTCAAGGATTTCGTTTTTGATAGTCTTAGACTCGTGAATCTTAGACACAAAATAGATGCTTATCCACCAGCTCTTTCCGGTGGTGAACAGCAGAGGGTAGCTATTGCAAGGGCAATAGTGGCTGAACCGCTGATTCTCCTTGCCGATGAACCAACTGGTAATCTCGATCCTGAAAACACAAAAGCTGTAATGGATATATTCAAAGAGATAAATGCGAGGGGAACAACAGTGGTTATTGCCACTCACAATCCCGACCTCTATACCCATAGTGGCAGGAGGGTCTTCAAACTTCAAGAAGGTGCACTTACAGGAGTGGAGGTCCTGTGATTACAGGTTATTCCTTCAGATTTGCCATTGAGAGCCTCAGAAAGGAATTGTGGATAAATATTATGGCAGCCCTTTCAGCAGGCATCGGATTATTTCTTGTTGGAATAGTTGTACTTGCTGTTTTAAATATTAATTTAATTACAAAAAAACTGCCTGAAAAGCTTACGATTATCCTTTATCTGAAGGACAGAACCTCAGAGGAGCAGATAGACAGGGTGATCAGGAGCCTGAAAGAAAATTCAATGATAGGGTCTGTAAAATTTATATCCAGAGATGAAGCACTTCATGAGCTTAAAAATAAATTAAAAGATTCAAGTCTTCTCTTAGAAGGACTTGATGAAAATCCTTTGCCTGACTCAGTGGAGATAAAACTTAAACAGGAACATTTAGAAAAAGATGCTATTAATAGCCTCCTTCAGCAGCTCAGATCCATTCCCGAGGTAGAGGATATAGATTATGGGAAGGATTTAATGGAGTCAATTGTTTTGATAAAGAGGCTTTCTGATAAGCTGGGTGCGGCCTTTCTTTTAATAATGATGGCAGGGATAATATTTAACTTTTATACAACAATAAAGATACTCTTTTACAGAAGGAAAGAGGAGATTGAGACATTCAAGCTCCTCGGAGCATCAAGGGGTTTTATAAAAGCACCCTTTCTTATTGAAGGTGCTGTTATCGGACTCGCCGGAGGTCTCATAGCATCCCTTGCGGTCACAGGACTCTATCAGGCATTGAATTTTCTTTCAGAAAAGATGCCCTTTATTACCACCTTTAATCTTCAGGCCCAGATATTTTATTTCATAATCGGCTTACTATTTTCCGGTGTCATTCTGGGAATCACAGGAGCAATACTCAGTATTGGTAGAATAAGGTACTGAAGTGGTGCAGAAGTGCAGAAGAATGGCTGTCTATGGAAGATGCAGGATTCAGAGCTCAGGACTATCAGGTATCCTCTATTATTTATCATGCATCAGGTCTGAATTTTACTGTTACATTCAACTGTCATTACTCTGCCTTTTTCAGGTGATTGTTATTTATGTAATTCCTTCCCATGCACAGGACATTGAGGAGAGACTGAAGGCGATAGAGAAGGATATTAAGAAATATGAGGAGAATCTCAGAAAGGAACAGGAAAGAGAATTTTCAATATTAAATGAACTTGACCGCTTAAACTCACAACTTGGAGAGGTAAGGGAAAGGATACGAGAAAATAGAAGAAGATTGAGGGAGACCGAAGGAAAAATTTTTGCCACCCAGAAAGAGATAGCCTCGCTTGAGCTGAGATTAAAAAGCAGGATGGCTTGGTTGAAGAAAAAAGTGCGGACAATTTGGATTTACGGTTATACAAGGGAGCTGGAATTTCTCCTCACTTCAAGAGACGGAGGAGAACTTCTAAGAAACTGGAGGTATCTAACATTACTTGCCAGATATGACAAAAGGATAATGGACAGGCTAAAAAATGATATAGAAGAGCTGAGAAAAAAAGAGACTGCGCTTTCATCGTTAAGGAGGGAGATAAAAAAGACGATTGCTGAGATAGAGACAGAGGAGCTCAATCTCTTAAAACTCAGAAAGGAAAAGAACATAGTCCTTGCCAGTGTGAGGGAAAAAAGGGAACATTATGAAAGGATGCTCAGGGAATTATCAGAATCAGCAAAAAGACTTACAAAGATAATAGAAGAATCTCGGATAAGGGGTAGTGCAGCAGAAGACAGGAGTTTCCTTTCAAAACGGGGAAGGCTTTCCTGGCCTGTAAATGGAAAGGTAAAGATTCCATTTGGCTATCATAAAGATCCGCTAACAGGAGTTCCTGTTTTCAGGAGCGGTATTTATATACTCACAGAGGAAGATTCTCAGGTTCATGCTGTGTACAGCGGAAGGGTTGCCTATACAGGTGAGCTCAGGGGTTATGGAAAGGTTATAATTATAAGTCATGGTGGTAATTATCATAGTGTTTATGCCAATCTATCTGAGATTTTTTTTAAGCCAGGAGATATAATAATAGAAAGACAGGCCATTGGAAGGGTCGGTGAATCTCAGCTGATGGATGGTATGGTTCTCTATTTTGAGATTCGTTACAGGGGTAAACCCCTTGACCCCCTTCAGTGGTTAAAGAAAAGATAGGAGGAGAAGAATGAAGAAAAAGATATTGCGCATTGCAGTAGTGCTTCTGCTCATCCTCTCAGGCATGCTTATTGGCAGGATAAGCACAGCCACCAAGAGCGGAGCAGAAGGCTATGAGGAGTTGAAGGTCTTTACAGAGGCCTTTTCAGTAATAAAGAGAAACTATGTTGACGAGGTGAAAACAAAGGACCTGATATATTCTGCCATAAAGGGTATGGTAGGAAGCCTTGATCCCCATTCCGGCTTCATGACTCCAGAGGCTTATAAGGAAATGCAGATAGAGACAAAGGGAGAATTTGGCGGTATAGGAATCCAGATAGGCATAAAGGACAACATCCTGACAGTAATAGCTCCCATTGAAGATACCCCTGCCTGGAGGGCTGGCATCAAGGCAGGAGATAAGATTATCAAGATTAATGGTGAATCAACAGTAGATATGAGCCTTCAGGAGGCTGTCAACAAGATGCGCGGACCAAAGGGAACTAAGGTTACGATTACTATAATGAGAGAAGGCTGGAAGGCTCCTCAGGACTTCACCCTTGTAAGGGATATAATCCATGTAAAGAGTGTAAAATCAAGGATAATAGAAAAGGGTATTGGCTATATAAAAATCTCTGCCTTTCAGGAGCAGACAGCTAACGACCTTGCTGTGGCCCTCAGGGATCTGGTTGAAAAGGAAAAGGTTAGTTCCCTGATTTTAGACCTTAGAAACAATCCCGGCGGATTACTTCAGAGTGCAGTGGAGGTGGCAGACCAGTTCCTTGAACCGGGAAGACTCGTTGTATCCATAAAGGGCAGGACAGGGGAAAAGACAGAATACTTTACAGAAGGTCTGAGACCAAATTATAAATTGCCTGTTGTTGTACTTGTGAATCACGGAAGTGCCAGTGCTTCTGAGATAGTAGCTGGTGCTCTTAAGGACCACAGGAGGGCAATAACGCTCGGAACAACCACATTTGGTAAGGGCTCTGTGCAGAATATAGTTCCTCTGAGTGATGGTTCAGGACTTAGGCTGACAACAGCAAAATACTATACACCAAACGGTACATCTATTCACGGAGAAGGAATCACGCCTGACATTGTTGTTAAGCTTGAGTCAAAAACACCGGATAAGGAAAGACCTGTGCTCAGAGAAAAAGATATTCAGAGGCATCTTCAGGAAAAGGGTGAAGAGCTTCCTCTTGAGACAGCACCGGTTGAGGTAGAAGAAAAAGATGACCTTCAGCTCCAGAGGGCAATTGAGCTTCTGAAGACCTGGGATATATTTAAAAAATTGCCCCAGACATAAATAATACTGCTTAGTCGAGCTATGGAATCCTGTGGCATGGAAAGTGATATTAATGAAGAGAATAATCTTTGACATAGAGACCATTGGAAAGGATTTTGAAAGTCTTGATAAACCCATTCAGGATTATTTACTTCAGTGGGCAGATACAGAGGAAAAGGAAGAAGAGATAAAGGAGAGACTTGGTCTATCTCCTGTTACTGGAGAGATAGTAGCAATAGGTCTTCTTGAACCTGATACAATGAAGGGTAAGGTATACTTTCAGGCTCCCGAGGAAGACCCCTTTCTACCCTTTGAAGAGAATGGTATATGGTATGAGGCGGGCACTGAAGAGGAGATACTTAAGAAATTCTGGCTCGAGATAAAGGATTACGAACAGATAATAACATTTAATGGAAGAGGATTTGATTGTCCCTTCATTCTTATAAGGTCTGCTTTTTACAGGATAAAACCCTCAAAGGACCTGATGCCCAACAGATACAATAACAGCCATACAGACCTGCTTGACCAGCTAACCTTTTACGGGGCTACAAGGAAATACAGGCTTGATATCTGGTGCAGATTCTTCGGTATAAGAAGTCCGAAAGAGGAGGGAATTACAGGTCTTGATATTAAGGAGCTCTTTCTTGAAGGCAAATATCTTGATATAGCAAGATACTGTGCCAGAGATCTTATAGCAACAAAAGAGCTCTTTGATTACTGGGATCGGTATATTAGATTTCGTAACGAGTAATGCCTTTGATCTCTCACTTCACCGATTCGGGACCAGTTGTGGTGGATAAGGTTATTGTTGGAATGAGTGGAGGCGTTGATTCTTCCACCGCTGCCTACCTGCTTAAACAAAAAGGCTACGAGGTTGAAGGTGTAAGCTTCATCCTGTATCAGACAGGGCATATAAAAGGACGCTCTGTGCAAGCAGGCTGCTGCAGCATTGAGTCAATTAAAGAGGCAGCACTCGTTGCGGCAGAGATCGGGATTCCTCACTCTATAATTGATCTAAGGGAAGAATTCCTTAATAAAGTAATAAATCCCTTTATCGATTCTTACAAAAAAGGTCTCACACCAAATCCCTGCATACTCTGTAATAAATATATAAAATTTCCCTTTCTCTTAAGGATTGCAACTGAAAGAAAAGCTCCTTTCATAGCAACAGGCCATTATGCAAAAGTAATTAACAGCAGACTTCTTAAAGGCAGGGATCAAAAAAAGGATCAGTCCTATGTGCTTTATGTCCTTAAAAAGGAGGAGCTTGAGAGGCTCATACTTCCTCTGGGAGAATTGACAAAGGAACAGGTTCGAGAAATAGCAAGAACCCTTAATCTCGCTGCGCTCAGGAGGCCGGAGAGTCAGGAGATATGTTTTATTGAGGACAGAAGATATTCAGAATTTCTAATAAATTTAATAGAGCCAGAAGAAGGACCCATTATTGATATAAAAACAGGTGAGATATTGAAAACCCACAGAGGCCTCTTTAACTACACAATCGGTCAGAGGAGAGGTCTTGGTATATCCTCAAAAGAACCCTATTATGTAGTAAAAATAGATCCTGAAAATAATACCCTCTATGTTGGTAAAAGAGAGGATGCCTTCAGGAGAGAGATTATTGTAAATGATTTAAATATACTTCAGCCTTCGGTCCTGAGCCTTCCTTCCTTAAGGGCAACCGTAAAGATTCGGTCTACAATGAAGGATGAACCTGCAACTGTTTACTTTGAAGGTAGCTCGGCAAGAGTAATCTTTGACCGTCCACAGTGGGCACCTGCACCCGGTCAGTCAGCAGTATTTTATGAGGGAGAGCTGGTGATAGGTGGCGGCGTGATAAAAGAAGTTAAAGACTGAAGAAAAAGATTTTTCTTGACAAGGGAGGTATTTTTAAATATAGTTTTAATAGAAAATCTTCACACAAAAAGGGGGTGATAATTCAGGGTTTCAATTAAAAGCCCTTCTTGGGAATTTATATCAAATTTAAAAGGAGGAGATGATGAGAAGAATATTCGGTATTATTCTGGTAATTATGCTTGTATCCTTATCGGCTTGTGCATCATACCTTCCAGTGGGTACCCTCTACACGGGTGGTAAGATGGGTGTACAGGCAGGCAGTGGACCTGAAACAAAAACGGGAAAGGCCTGCATGCAATCAATTCTCGGGCTCATTGCAGTAGGTGATGCAAGTATTGATGCAGCAAAGGCAGCAGGTGGAATAAAGGAAGTTACTAATATAAATTATGAAGTACAGAATATCCTGGGCATATACGGTACCTATTGTCTTGTAGTTACCGGTCGTTAAAGGGATAGCATATGTTCCCATCGGGAACAGTAAACTCATTTTTAATAAATAACTTGGAATAAGAGGAGGCAGTATGAAAAAATTAGTTCTTTTGCTAATGATTTCTTTATTTATTACAAGCACTGCCTTTGCAGCAGGCCAGGCAAGAAGAAATACTGGATGCGGCCTCGGAACAATGCTTTTTAAGGACAGTGCTGATGACAAATGGCTTCTTCAGGCCTTTCAAGCGACTACAAATGGTACTTTCGGTAATCAGACCTTTGGTATTACCACAGGAACATCGGAGTGTGAGAGGGCTACAAAAATTGCAGGTAATGAAAAACTCAATCAATTTGTGGCAGACAATATGGATAACCTTGCAAAGGATATAGCCACCGGTCAGGGTGAGACCCTTGATACCCTCGCAGAACTTATGGAAGTGCCACCTCAGTACAGGTCTGAATTTTATTCTAAGCTTCAGGCGAATTTTTCTAGAATCTTTACCTCTTCAGATATTCAGGCTGCAGAGGTCCTTGACAACATAATATCAATCAGCTCTCAGAGTTAAATTTTTAATGATAATGGAGAGGGGTATGGGAGCGATCATACTCCTCTCTTTATTTTTTATACCTTCTATTTCCATTTCATCAGATAATACCTATCTTGTTAATTTAATTAAAAAAGCCCTCGATAAGGAGCTATATAAAGACAGATACTGGAATGTTCTTCTTCATTATAAACACGGTCTTTCAGGTACAGAGAGTCTTATAGATGATCCAGCCTTTTTCCTTGCCCAGGATGGTAAAGAAAATCCAGAGGCAGAACTGATCGAGACCTTAAGGTCTTTTTTCAGGGAATACGAAGATGAAAAAAGTAACCCGAGATGCAGATTTCCGGCGAGATATGCCTGGCTTAAAGAAAAATTAGATATAGATGAAGATATCCTTCCTCCTTCAAGATGTATTGAACTTGAAAGATTTTTAGATGCTCTAAAACCTGAGTCTGCAACCCTTGTTTTTCCTGCAGCCTATATGAATAGCCCAGCCTCCATGTTCGGTCATACTCTCATAAGAATAGACAGCAGTTATAAAAGTAAACTTCTTTCCCATGCAGTAAATTATGCTGCAAACACAGGGGATGAAGGAGGTATTTCCTATCTTATTAAAGGTCTCTTCGGGTTTTTTAAAGGTTATTTTTCAATCCTGCCCTATTATGAAAAAATAGAAGAATACAGTGACCTTGATATGAGGGATATGTGGGAGTACGAACTTAATCTTACAGAAGATGAGGTTAGAAAAATGGTTCTCCATATCTGGGAATTGAAGGATATTTATTCCTATTATTATTTTTTTGATGAAAACTGTTCTTACAACCTTCTTTTTCTTTTAGAAGCCGCCAGACCAGAGGTCGATCTTACAGATGGGTTCAGACAGTGGGTTATACCTTCTGATACTGTGAGAGCTGTTATTGATAGGGGTCTTGTCAGGTCTGTCAGTTACAGACCATCAAGAGCAACAAGGATCAGGCACATGGCTTCCTATATCCCTGAAAATTATAAAATTGAAGCAGTGGAAATAGCCAGTGGCAGCTTGATGCCGGATGATATTTTAATCAGGGAGATTAACAACAAGGAGAAGGCAATTATCCTAGACATTGCTGCTGAGATGACTCAGTATAAATTTATGAGGCAGAAACTTGACAGGAAAAATTATCAGGAAAGATTCCTTCAAATTCTCAAAGTCAGAAAAGAGCTCGGGAAATTAGAGCCAGAGGTGTATACTGTTCCTGCCCCTGCCAGACCGGATGAAGGGCATTCCTCCGGAAGATTAAGTACAGGAACCGGTTTGAGGAATAAAGAATGGTACCAGGCATTTATGTGGAGACCTGCCTATCATGACTTGATGGACCCTGATGAAGGATTTCAGGAAGGTTCTGAGATAATATTTGTTAACCTTGGATTCAGATATTATTATGAAAAAAGAAGATTCCAGTTGCAGAATATTGATATTATTAACATTGTATCTCTAGGAATAAGGGATGAATTTTTCAGGCCTCTCTCCTGGAAGGTTCATACTGGTTTCAGGAGAGAGTTAATGAAAGATTATAGAGAACACCTTATATATATCCTGAATCCAGGTTTTGGCATAGCAGGAAGAAGCAGAGTTGCCGGTATTTATTTTGCCTTTACAGAGGCAGAATTAAAATTGAGCGGGAGCTTCAGAGATAATTATTCAGCAGGTATAGGTTTTTCAGCCGGGATGATCAAGAATATAACTGATAAATGTAAGCTGGGCCTTCAGGCAAAAACTATCTTTTACGAACCAGAGAATAATAAATTACATTCAATCAGCTTGAAGCAGAATTATAAAATAACAAAGGACACAGGGCTCAGGCTTAATCTTGAAAGGATAAAATATTATTCAAATTACTGGACAGAAGGAGAGCTGATTTTAAATTTTTATTTCTAAAATCATGTTCTTGCTACTTACCCCGCACTTCAATTTATAATAAAGAAAAGCTTGGAGCATATCAATGGATAAATTTCTAATAAGGGGCGGGAAAAGGCTTTCTGGCAAAGTAAATATAAGTGGTTCTAAGAATGCCTCCCTTCCGCTTATGGCTGCCACACTTCTATGTCCTTCAAGGCACAGCATAAAGGGTGTTCCTGACCTCAGGGATATTCGCACCATGTCACGATTACTCCATACCCTTGGAGCAGAGATCTCCTTTGATAAAAATCTCCTACACATAGACTCAAGTAATATATCGCTTTTTGAGGCACCATATGAACTTGTCAAAACCATGAGGGCATCTGTTCTTGTTCTCGGTCCACTTCTTGCAAGATATGGAAGGGCAAAGGTATCCCTACCTGGGGGCTGTGCAATAGGCTCTAGGCCAATAAATCTTCATATAGAAGGTTTAAAACAAATGGGTGCTGAAATTGTTCTTGAACAGGGTTATATAATAGCCAGTACAAGAGGAAGGCTCAGAGGTGCAAAGATTTATTTTGATATACCCACAGTTACAGGTACAGAGAATGTCCTGATGGCTGCTTCCCTGGCTGATGGAGTTACTGTAATTGAGAACGCAGCAAAGGAACCAGAGGTTGTTGACCTTGCTAATGCCCTTAGTGCAATGGGTGCAAAAATCAAAGGTGCTGGCACAGAAATGATAGAAGTTGAGGGAGTTACCGAGCTTAAACCACTTAATGAATATACAGTTATACCTGACAGGATAGAGGCTGCTACGTTTTTGTGCATTGCCGGTATTACAGGCAGTGAGATAACGATTGATAATGTAATACCTGAACACCTTGATGCAGTGATAGCTAAATTAAGAGAAACTGATCTTCAGATAGATATACATAATTCCTGCTCCATAAAAGCAAAAGGTCAGGAGATTATAAGACCTGCGAATATCAAGACCATGCCCTATCCCGGTTTTCCTACAGATGTGCAGGCTCAATTCATGGCATTAATGTCTGTTGCTCAGGGAACGAGCATTATTCGTGAGACTATATTTGAAAACAGATTCATGCATGTTGGAGAATTAAGAAGGATGGGAGCTGATATAATAACAGAGGGATCTGTTGCCACTGTAAAGGGTGTAAAAGAACTAAGAGGTGCTCCCGTGATGAGCTCAGATCTCAGGGCATCAGCAAGCCTTGTGGTTGCAGGACTGAGAGCAAAGGGAGAGACAGTAATCGACAGGGTCTATCACCTTGACAGGGGATATGAGAGGATGGAGCTCAAGCTGCAGGCACTGGGAGCAGATATAGAGAGGATTAGGTCTTAAAAGTTAGTTTTTATTTAAGAATTCAATTATGCAGACCCATAAACTCCACACCGCTAATAAAGGATCTGGTATTGTGGACCTTTCCACTAATGTGCCAGAACTTCCGGGTGTATATATCATGAAGTCAAAGACAGGGAAGGTCCTTTATGTCGGCAAGGCAAAGAATCTCAGACAGAGACTGAGACATTATTTACACGAAGAACTTGATATGAGAAAATCAAGAATGCTCAAGGAGGTTGAGGAAGTCTCTTTTATTATCACACAGAATGAGCTTGAAGCCCTTGTACTTGAAGCCAATTTAATAAAAGAGTATAAACCGAGATATAATGTTATTCTCAGGGATGATAAGAACTATCCTTATATAAAGGTCGTGATGAATGAAAGATTTCCCCATCTTGAAGTTGCAAGAAAGATTAAATATGATGGTTCGCTATATTTTGGTCCCTATGTTCCTGCCAGCGTGATGTGGGAAGCCCTTTCATTTATAAGAAAGAATTTCAATATAAGGCCCTGTAAATATAAACTTGACAGACCAATGAAACCATGCATACAGTACCAGATGGGAAGATGTCCTGGCCCCTGCGCAGAACTCATTACAGAGGAGGATTACAGAAAGGCGCTCTCCGAGGTAATAATGTTTTTAAAAGGTGAAAGGAAGGATCTTCTTGAAAGTCTTGAAAAAAAGATGGAGAAGCTTTCAGAGGAGATGCGCTATGAGGAGGCAGCAAAGATCCGTGACAGGATTAATGCATTAAAGAGGCTGTGGGAATCCCAGAGGGTTGTGAGTACAATAAACCATAATGCGGACATTATAGGGATATACAAGACCGAAAAGGGTTTCAGTATTGCCGTTTTATTTATGCGAAATGGGTTGATTATAGGGAAGAGAGAATTTTTTATAAAAAGCACATCATCCTCTTTCCCGGAACTTCTTGAAGAAATCATTGAAGTCTTCTATACAAAGGAGATAATACCGCCGGATGTAATAATAGTTCCAGAGGAACCACACAACCGGGAAATACTGGAAAGATGGCTTTCAGAAAAAAGCTCAGGCTCAGAAGCCAGTTCTGCTGTTAGCATAAGAAGACCTTCTAATTCTGAGGAAGAGGACCTCCTTAAAATGGCTCAGGAGAATGCACGGGTGTTTTTTGACCAGAAGGCTATCAAGGCAGAAAGGACACTCATCACACTGGCAGGACTTCTTGAAATTTCTTCTGTACCCGAGAGCATTGGTGCCTTTGATATATCTACCACCTTTGGAAAGGAGGCAACTGGAGGTTTTGTCTGGTGGCAGGGAGAGGAATTTCTTAAAGATAAATACAGGCATGTAAAGATAAAGGCTGTTGAGGGAATGGATGACTACAGAATGCTTGAAGAGGTGATCGGAAGGGTTATAGAGAATCTTAAAGGAGAAGTCCCTGATGTACTCATGGTAGATGGTGGACAGGGACAGCTTGAGGTCTTAAGAAAGGTGATTGAGGATAAGAGGGATCACATCGCCAAGATGCCGGTAATTATTTCTGTTGCCAAGGATCCTGACAGGGTATTTTTGTTGAACGGAAAGATTATTAATCTTGAAACACTGAAAGGACCGGAAGAAGAGGCAGGTCTGCTTCTGAGAAAGATCAGGGACGAGGTTCACAGGTTTGCTATAATGTATCACAGAAAGATAAGAGACAGAAGGCTCAGACAGTCAAGACTTGAAGAGATACCGGGTGTAGGACCCAAAAGAAGGCTTTCCCTTCTGAGAGCCTTTGGTAGTCTTGATGCCATCAGAAAGGCAACAGCAAGTGAGATTACTGAAAAGGTACCCGGGATTGGTCTAAGTCTTGCCGAGAAGATTTTAATGGCGGTAAAGGAAGATAAAGATGATTAATATAGAAAGCATAAGGGAGTATGTAAAAAGGAATCTTCAGGGAGAGGTTCTTGAATTCAGGAGACTGGGAAGTGGTGTTCACGGAGAAGGATTTTTATTAAAAGTAAAGGAGGATTCAGGCATCAGGGAATATGTGATTAAAGACCTCGCTCCCCATGATCTGGGACATGATTATCCTGCAGACAGGGCATCTGTATTTTTACTTGCCTATGATTCATATAACCAGCTTCCGAAACATGTAAGGGCAGTAGATGTCCTTCAATTAAAAAAGGACAAAACCCTCACTTCTATAAAGGATGGAGTAGAATATTATCTTTTGATGGATAAGGCATGTGGAGTTAATTATTTTAAAGACCTTGAGGAAATGAAAGATAAGACATCCCTTAATGAAAGAGACAGGAACAAGATCAAGACAATGGTTAATTACCTTGCAGAGATTCATTCTTTAAAACCCGAGATTGAGCCTAATCTTAAAAGATCCCTTTATCTCAGAAAGCTCAGGGATACTATAGGTCATGGAGAATGTCTTATGGGAGTCTTTGATACCTATCCTGAAGGTACACTCAGTTATAAGGAAATGGAAGAGACTGAAATCCTTGCAATTCCATGGCGATACAGATTAAGAAACAGGATAAACAGATTATGCCAGATTCATGGAGATTTTCATCCAGGAAACATATGGTTCAGAGATGGAGATTTTATCCTCCTTGACAGGTCAAGAGGGCCATGGGGCGAGGCTGCTGATGATATAACTGCACTTACAGTAAATTATATATTCTTTTCAATAAAATACCATGGCTTAGTAAAAAGCCCCTATACTGATGCCCTTGAATTGTTTTACAATGAATACATGGAACTAACAGGAGACAGGGAACTCCTGAGCACGGTTCAACCCTTTTACGCCTTCAGAGCTGCTGTTGTAGGTAACCCTGTTTTTTATCCTGATCTTACCCCTGAAAGCAGAAGGGCTATATTTAACTTTATGAAAAATATCCTTAAAAAGGATATATTTGAACCTGACAATGTTAATCAATTAACCGGAGGTGCTTCATGAAGGTGATTCTCAAAGAAGACATTAAATCCCTTGGGAAAGCAGGAGATATTGTGAATGTCTCTGACGGTTATGCAAGGAATTATCTTATCCCCAGGGGATTAGCCCTTGTTGCAGATGAGAAGAATATAAAGACCTTTGAGCTCCAGAAGAAAAAGCTACTTGAGGCAATAGAGAAGGAGAAGGCTCGCAACCTTGAATTTGCTGAAAGGTTAAAGAATTTAACTGTTACTATAAAGGCCAAGGCAGGAGAGGATGGTAAACTCTTTGGTTCAATAACCACCATGCATATATCAGAGGCCCTTAGGAAAGAAGGAATAGAGCTTGACAGGAAAAGGATCGTACTTTCTGAGCCTATTAAAAGAACAGGTGAATACAGGGTGGCAGTGAAACTACCTCATGAAATAAATTCAGAGTTCACACTGAGGGTTCTTAATGAAAGTTGATCTTTCCTATGACAGGGTTCTTCCCCAGAATATAGAGGCAGAGCAATCTGTCCTCGGAGCAATCCTGCTTGATAATGAGGCTATCTCCAGTGCCCTTGAGATACTTGAACCCTCTGATTTTTACAGAGAAGCTCACAGAAAGATATTTAATGCAATGATAGAGCTTTTTGAAAGGCGAGAGCCCATCGACCTGATCACACTCACCGATTATATGAGGTCAGCAGGAATTCTTGCTGAAGCAGGAGGAGAGCAATATATAGCCCTTCTTGCCACCTCAGTGCCCACATCTGCAAATATCAGGCAGCATGCAAAGATAGTCAAGGAGAAAGCAATCCTCAGGGGGC